>JAVBYH010000141.1 GCA_030824175.1 Bacteroidota bacterium
CTGCCCCCCGGGCGACACGTCCGTGGCGATCCTCTCGGGCGGCGAACGGCGCCGCGTGGCGCTCTGCCGTTTACTCCTGCAGGAGCCCGACGTGCTGCTGCTCGACGAGCCCACGAACCATCTCGACGCCGAATCCGTGGCATGGCTCGAGCAGCATCTGGCGCAGTACAAGGGCACCGTGCTCGCGGTAACGCACGACAGGTACTTCCTGGATAACGTGGCGAAATGGATCCTGGAACTCGACCGCGGCGAGGGCATCCCCTTCGAGGGAAATTATTCCTCGTGGATGGAACAGAAGATGGCCCGCCTGAAACTCGAGGAGAAGCAGGAATCGAAGCGGCAGAAGATGCTCGCGCGCGAGCTCGAGTGGGTGCGGCTGAATCCGAAGGGACGCCATGCGAAGAACAAGGCGCGCATCACCTCATACGAGAAGATGTACGCGGATCAGGCCGACAAGCGCGACGAGGAGATCGAGATCTACATCCCCTCCGGCCCGCGGCTGGGCGACGTCGTGATCCAATCGGAGAATGTCGCGAAGGCGTACGGCGACAACATCCTCTACGACGACATGAATTTCGTGCTGCCCCCGGGCGGCATTATCGGCGTCATCGGCGCCAACGGCGCCGGCAAGACGACGCTCTTCAAGATGATCACGGGCCAGGAGCACCCGGACAGCGGCACCATTCGCGTCGGCGAAACGGTGAAGCTCTCGTACGTAGATCAGAGTCGTCCGCTCGATCCGGACAAGACGATCTGGCAGGAGATCTCGGGCGGGAACGAGATCCTGCAGCTCGGGAACCGCGACATGAATTCGCGCGCGTACGTGGCGCGGTTCAATTTCTCGGGAACGGATCAGCAGAAGCTCACGAGCCAGCTCTCGGGCGGCGAACGCAATCGCGTGCATCTCGCGAAGATCCTGAAGGAGAATGCAAACGTACTGCTGCTCGATGAGCCGACAAACGATCTGGACGTGAACACGCTCGGGGCGCTCGAAGAGGCGCTCACCAACTTCGCGGGCTGCGCCGTGGTGATCTCGCATGACCGGTGGTTCCTCGACCGCATCGCGACGCACATCCTCGCGTTCGAGGGCGAGAGCAAGGTATTCTGGTACGACGGAAATTATTCGGAGTACGAGGAGAACAAGAAGAAACGGCTCGGCATCGCGGCGGATCAGCCGCACCGCATCCACTACAAGAAGCTCATGCGCGAATGATTGTAGGACGAGCTTTAGCTCGTCCAGGGCGAGATAAATCTCGCCCTACAAAAGACGCACTAACACGAACGCCCCGTCTCAATGACGGGGCGTTCGTGTTTTCAAAACGGTTTGCTCAGGCGCAAAAAGACCATGGGCGGCGCGGCCTTGTCGGTGCGCCAGGCGAACCCGAGGCGCGCCGTGCCGTCGTGCCAGCCGAGCGCGAAGCCGAGGTCCGATTTCATGGTGTTGAGCGCGAACGCCTTGAATCCCTCTGTCACCTCCGCCTTCGTGTCGGCGACATGCGTCTGGCCGGCATCGGCGAACACGATGAGCGTGAGGAAGCCGGGCCAGAAATCGACGTCGTCGAAGACGCTGCCGTTCAATGCGTATTCAGCGTTGGCGAGTACCATGCGATTGCCGGCGAACTCCTTGAAGCCGAATGCGGGAAGCGTGTTGACGCCGCCGAGTTCGAATCCCTTTTGTTCGAGGTAATATCCCTTGTATGCACCGAAGCGCACGCGCATGTTAAGGTTGTCGTACTTCGAGAGCGGTTGGTAGCGGCGCACGTCCACGACCGTGCGCGTGAAATTGATATCGCCCTGCGACGGCCATTGTGCGATCATGACGTCGTCCCACTTGTGCCTGCCGAATTCGATGTTTGCGAAGGCATTCCAGCCCGTGGTGGACCGCCGCTTATGCTCGACGGTGCTCAGGCCGCCGGAGAGGACGATCGATCGCATCGTTCCCTCGTTCACCATCGGATTCTGGCGGAAGCCGTTCTTGTTCCTGAAGAGGGACCAGTTCGTGTTCTTCGAGAGCGATGTGTACTCGTCGTACCGGTATTCGGCGTTGATCATCGTCGTGAGCGCGGGTGTCTTCGTATACCATGCCGTATGCGCCGAGAAACCGGCCCGCTGGTAGTAATCGCGGTAGTCCTCGCGGTGGAAGAAGGCCGCTGCGGTGTTCTCGCCCTGTGTGATGATCCAGTCGTCCTTCGTGTCGGTCAGGTTGTGACCCTCGCCTCCGGCCTCGACAAGGCTGCTGCCGAAGGCGAACTGACGGTCGAGGCCGAGTTGTCCGCGCCAGCGGTGTGTCGCAAATCCGTAGCCGAGGGAACCGAATCCCGAGATGATGCGGCGTCCGTCCCAATAGAATTTCTTGTCAGCCGCAATGCCGAGGTAGACGCCCTCGACCCGGTTGTAGCGGAACACGAAATTGTCCGAATAGAGGTTTTCATGGAGCCATCGCGGTGCGAAAGACGTCGCCTTTTTCCGCGAGAAGTGGCGCTTCAGGAATCCGTCGCGGTCGGACGAGGATTCACGGATCTCCCCCTCTACCACCCCGTTCTGTTCACGGATCACCGATCCGCCGACGGCATGCGCATTGCCCGTGATCCGTCCGCCGTGCTTCACGACGATGGTGCCGCGCTGGACGTACGCGTTGCCCCGCAGCACTCCCCTGACGATAAGCGAACCGTCGCGCACATACACATCACGCTCCTCGATGTCGTCCGCGGCGATCTCGTAGTCGCCGGTGGTGATATCCAGCGAATCAGACCAGTCAGACATCTCGGACCATTCGAGAAGGTCATATTCGTCGCGGGTATCCTTCGACTCCCTCTTCGAGATGGATTGCTGGACGTTCGCCTGAATCTTACTGATGAGGTTGTCGAGGAACGAATCGAATTTTTCATCCGAATCGGTCGTATCATTCTGCGGTGCCTGCATTCCGGAAGACGGGTAGTCCCTGGCAGGGGACGCGGCAACGGAAAGCAGGAAGAGTGCGGCAAGCACGAAAAATGGTCTCACAATGGACATTGTTTTCCTCACGGGTTGGCGGCAGTGGTCATACATTCATTACTACGGAAGGAGTGAATAAATGTTTCACCGGTGAAGGGCGTACATACACACAGCGTTCATGGCGATTGCCGGCATTTTTTTATTTTGATGATTATGGAAGATTGCTTATGTTATACTGCACACGAAAAAAGGACTGAGAATGAAGCTTTCGATCAACATAGACCATGTGGCCACGCTGCGTAATGCGCGCGGGGGGATGGAACCCGACCCGGTAGCGGCCGCGGCGATCTGCGAATCGGCCGGCGCCGAGGGCATCGTCGTCCATCTCCGCGAGGACAGGCGCCACATCAACGACAGGGATGTGCGGATCCTCCGCCAGACTGTCGCCTCAAAACTCGATTTGGAGATGGCGATCTCGGAGGACATCATGCTTGTGGCGCTCGAAGTGAAGCCGGAAATGGTGACGCTCGTGCCTGAAAAGCGCCAGGAACTGACGACCGAAGGAGGACTCGACGTCGTCGCGCACAGCGCGCTGCTCCGCGCGGCCATCGACCGGCTTCACGACAGGAACATCCTCGTGAGCCTCTTCGTCGACCCTGTGCCCGAACAGATCGAGGCGTCTGAAAAGATCGGGGCTGACATGATCGAGCTGCACACGGGGGCGTATGCGAATGCGCGTGCGGAGGGCGAGGTACGGGATCTCCTGGATGCGGTGCGCCAGAGCGCGAAGCACGGCAAGAGGCTCGGCCTCGGTGTGAATGCAGGCCACGGTCTGAATTACAGGAATGTCCGGGCCATCACGGAGATCGGTGAGATCGACGAATTGAGCATCGGCCATGCGATCATGTCGCGGGCGATCTTTGCGGGGCTTGAGCAGGCGGTGCGGGAAATGGCGGCGATCGTCATGCGGTGAGACCGCGCACATGCGCGGTCCCTTGCTGCGGCCCGGCGGGTGTGTCCGGGCCCGGGGCACTTACTGTTCGGACACGCCGAGCTTACGAAGTTCATCCCTGATCTTCGCGGCGCGTTCGTAATCCTCTTTTTCCACGGCATCCTTGAGCTGCGCCTGCAGCTGTTCGTATTTCGTGGTGTATTTCTTCACGGGCTCTTCTGTCGGTTCAGGGGTCTCGTGCGGTTCCTCCTCTTCGGTGTCCGAGCGGATGCCCGCTTCATTCAACACGTCCGCATCCACGAACATCGGCACGCTGTAGCGCACGGCGAGGGCGATGGCGTCGCTCGGTCGCGAATCGATCTCCTCCGTGTTGCTGACGCCCTCGATGATGAGTTTCGCGTAGAACGTGCCGTCGCGGAGCTCGTTGATGTATACTTCATTGAGCGACACGGCAAACGTATCGATGATTGTCTTCATGAGGTCGTGCGTGAGCGGCCGCGGAGGCTTCATTCCCTCCAGTTCGAGCGCGATGGCCTGCGCCTCGAACGCCCCGATGATGATGGGCAGGCGACGATTGCCGTGCAGTTCCTTCAAGATCAGCGCATACGCTCCCGCGTTGGACGGGCTCGATGAAATCCCCAGTATGTCTACTTGTATTTTCTCCATGAAAAATTCTCCTCTGGTGTTGAAGCGCCGTCTTCGTGCGCGGCACGGGTGTTACGACAGGTGCTGTTTCAATGATGCGAGGAAGGCGTCGTTCTCCTCGCGTGTGCCGATATTGACGCGCAGCACCCGGTCCAGCATGGGATACGAGCTGACGTCCCGCACGAGCACGTTGTCGTTCAAGAGCCTCCCGAAGAGCACGTCGGCACTCTCCTCTGTTCTGAAGATAAGAAAATTTGTGTCTGAAGGAAACAGTGTCAGCCGGTCCATTGTGCGCAGTGCGTTCTCCACCCGTTTCTTTTCCGTCTTGATGTACGCGATCCGCTCCCGCAGCACCGGAAGATTGTTCAGCAGGGCGACGGCCACCGATGCCGAGAAGGCATTGACGGCGAACGGCACCTTCACCTTCATGAGCTCGGCGCAGAGGGCCGGATTCGTGAGAAGGTAGCCGACGCGGAGTCCGGCGAGGCTGAACGCCTTCGAAAACGTCCGGAGCACGATAAGATTGTCGTGCGAGGCAATGAGCGACTGCACGCTCGGCTTGTCGGAGAACTCGATGTACGCTTCGTCGACGAGCACGAGGGCGTCGGTGCCGTCGAGGATCGTTTCGATGTCGGCGAACGTGAGGGATTGGGCCGTCGGGCTGTTCGGCGATACGAGCACGATGAGCGCGGGCTGTTCGCGTTTCGCCGTCTCGATGATGCTCTCGGGGGCGTACGAGAGGTCCTCGTGCATTCCCACCGGCACG
>JAVBYH010000326.1 GCA_030824175.1 Bacteroidota bacterium
GGTCTCCTGGTCCGGATCGACGGCACGATGTACTATCTCGAATCGGGCGGATGGGTCGTGCCCCGTGTCGGCGGATTCCCGTGCCGCGCTCGGGAGTCGATCGAGATCTTCGCGAAGGGCGGACCGCTCTCCATCCGTCGCGCTCTGCCGGACCGATAATGCAGAACTCATATCACACATATAGTCACGCGCGCATCACGGCCTTGTGGGAGGAATTAAATGTGCCGCTGCGATCATTCATCAGAAGCCGCGTGTCCGATCCGCACACGGCTGATGACCTCTTGCAGGATGTCTTCCTCCGCATCCACTCGCGCATCGATTCGGTGAAGGAGGAGGAAAAAATCCGCAGTTGGATCTATCAGATCGCGCGCAACGCGATCATCGACCACTACCGGGCCGGCCGTCCGACCGCGGAATACTCGGATGACATTCCGCATGCCGAGGAAGACGCGGATGTGAGCATCCACCTCGCCTCGTCCCTTCGCGATATGATCGAAGAGCTCCCCGAGCCGTATCGCCGCGCCCTCATTCTCACCGAGCTCGAGGGCATGACACAGAAAGAGCTCGCGGACAGGGAAGAGATCTCGCTCTCGGGCGCGAAATCGCGCGTCCAGCGGGGACGCCGCCTTCTCAAGGATCTACTCCTGAATTGCTGCCACTTCGATTTCGACCGCCGGGGTGGTGTGATGGATTACTACGAGCATTGTTGCTGCTGCGCAGGAGAAGGTCCGGAAAAATAAACCCGACCACGCTGCGTCCTTTCGGCCCCGTCTCCGTCTATGGAAACAAACACCATAGAACACAACAAAGGAGACGCACCAATGGAATTCACATCCGCTCTGCTCATCGCCACTACACAGAAAGTGTGGGAAACATTCCTCCACAACTGGCCCTTCCTGCTGTTCAGCGTGCTGGTCACCACGTACCTCAAGGTCTATGTCGATACGCGGAAGATCTCCGCATTCCTCCGGCGGTACAGGCGCGGGGGTGTGGTCACCGCGACCGCGGCCGCCGTGGGTACGCCGCTCTGTTCGTGCGGAACGACGGCCGTCGTTCTCGGCATGATGGCCTCGACGATGCCCTGGGCTCCCATCGTGGCATTCATGGTCGCATCGCCGCTCACCTCCCCTGAAGAGTTGATCTACAGCGCGGGACTGTTCGGCTGGCCGTTCGCACTGACATTTTTCGGCGCGTCGATCGTGCTCGGACTCGGTGCGGGAAGCGTAACAAGCGTCCTCGAGCAGCGCGGAATGCTAAACGGACAGATGCGCATGCCCGATTCCTGCTGCGGCTCCGCGACATCGGAACCAGCATCCATCGATCGACGTGCGCTCCTGCTCCCCGCGTTCATCGGGACGGGCCGGCGGCTGATGGTGATGTTCTTCGGTTATGCGTTCATCGGATATCTGCTCAACGGTCTGATCCCCGCCGAATGGGTGGCTGCGGTGTTCGGGAACGGGAATACATACAGCGTGCCTCTCGCCGCGACACTCGGGCTCCCGTTCTATGTGAGCACGGAGGCGTCGCTGCCGATCGTGCGTGCGTTGATGGACGCAGGGATGAGTTCGGGCTCGGCATTGGCATTCCTCATCACGGGCGCGGGCACTTCGCTCGGAGCCATCGCGGGCGCGTTGACGATCGCGCGATGGAGGATCGTCGGCCTCGTCATCGCGGTGCTGTGGATCGGGGCCATCGCCTTCGGATACGCCTACGACCTGGCGCTGTTGATGTGAGGAGGCGACGATGCAATTGCACGCGTGCAATTGCACGCGTGCAATATTCACTTGCACATTTTACGGCAATTCCATACACTGTGTGCAAAGCAGAGGGAGGGTCACCTATGATGATTGCATACTCCGTTCGTTCCTCAGTTCGCACCATCTCACGCATACTATGCATCACCGTCTTTCTCTGTGTGCTCGGGCTTCACGTCAGCGCGCAGAACACCTGGCCGATCCCTGCCGTGGCACTCTATGACTGCAGCATTGCAGGGGCGGGCGCCGGCACGACCGGCGAGCGGACTGCTTTGGCCTCGGCGTCGAAGGAGATCCTGAAAAATATTCCCATCGATACGACCGGGATGGATGTCTTCATCATTACGCACGGCTTCGCCGATACGACGGCGGCCGGCATGCCGCTCGGCGGAACCACGCTGTCGTTTCCCGACACCGGACGAAATACGGAGGTCGTGTACGATTACGTGATCGCCGGCGCCATCGTCGGGAAGGCCGGTGCATACACACTCACCGTCTCGATTCTCGACGGGCATACATACGCCCGCGTCGCCGACGGGACGGCGGTATTCACCGCAGCCACGGAGGCGGCCGTCGCCGCTGCATGCAAGACGGCAATGCAGCAGATCCTTCCCCTGGCGGCGAAGATACGCGCGTACCTGACATCGCTGAAAACCGCGAACCCGCTCCTGACCATCAATCCCGTGATCGACATTCTTCCCGCCGCGGTGAATCCGCCCCTCAACGGGAAAACAGACGTCGCCATCACCGCGACGGATTGCGACGGGCTCCCGATCGCGAACCGGCAGCTGCTGCTCGAGGCAACACGCGGCTCGTTCGCAGCATCCACAATTCAGACGGACAAGAATGGAAAGGCCGCCGTCGTCTTCAACGCCGGAAAAGTTCCGGGGATCTCGGCGCTCACCGCGACACTGCTCAATGCCATGTCCGCCGTGCACGACACGATGCCCTCACGGGGATCAACATCCGTGATCATCGGCGACGCGGATAAGAAAAAACTGTGGGTGATGGATTTCACGCTCGGCCGAAGTTTTTCGAGCTACAACGACAAGCTGATCAGGGAAACCGAGGGAACGCGATGGAGGCAGAAGAACGCATTCTGGGTCCAGGGTGCGCGCGGCAGGTTCATCGGTACATCGGACAACGACGAGAACACGGAATTCAGCTTCAACGATTCGACGCTTGGCCTGTCCGGCAGCTATTTCTCCCACAACTTCGAGAAGGAGACGTACACGGACATCACGGGGAAGAAATGTCCACAAACCGACTGGGAGATGGGAGGCTCGACATGGTCGTACACGGCCGAGCCGAATTCTGAGGGCGGCGGCGAGGCCGATTTTGAATACGACCCGCTGGGGTCGCATCTCTTCCATATCTCGGTCCCCTTCACAAACAAGGACGCGTACGGATATAACTGGTCCAACTCGGGCACCTGGGATAATGGAAAATGCGTCACCGAAATGCTCCACAGAGGGGCGCATTTCAAGCTGTACATGAACTTGGCAGGCGGCGTCACCTATTACGGCAAACCGCCCGTCGAAGGACTGACGATCGTTCCCTGGTCTTCGTCCGGCACGATCACAGGGTACTCCGTTTCCGTGAACGGCTCCTATACCGGCCACGCGTCGGACGGGTCGGTGACGTATCTGTTGGTCCGGTGCAATGCCACGATCACGCCGCTGGACAAGGTGACGTCTACCGGGAAGACGGAACCCGTGAGCACATTCACGCTCGGACAGAATTATCCGAATCCATTCAATCCCTCCACGCGCATCACATTCAGCGTTCCCTCGCGGTCATTCGTGTCGCTGAAGGTATTCGATGTGATGGGGCGCGAGGTCGCCTCGCTCGTTTCCGGTGAACTGGCGCCGGGCTCGCATTCGAGGCAATGGAATGCCTCGGCCGTGGCGAGCGGGATCTACTTTTACCGCCTGCAGGCAGGGCCGAACATGGCCACAAAAAAGCTGCTCCTCCTGAGGTAACGCACCGCGTGTTCGGTGGCGTCTGCAATTCGCCCCTGCAATTAAAATAATATTACTGTCCAATTGAAGCGTGTAGGGCGAAACGGCGTTTCGCCCCGGTTCAACTATCGTATAATCGTTAGGCAGGGCGAAATATCATTTCGCCCTACAATCCACAATAGAGAACCAGGTATTATGTCATCGAACACTGTGAATAAAACAACGTATATCATTTCGAAAATGGATTGCCCCTCCGAGGAGCGCATCATCCGGATGAGGCTTGAAGGGCTGAAGACGATCTCGATGCTGTCGTTCGATATCCCGGCGAGGACGCTCGATGTTGTCCACTCCGGACCCCAGGATGAGATCTTCGCGGCGCTGGACGGTCTGAACTTCAATACGACGCACGTGAAGACCGAGCCGGTCGATGCCGCCGACACAACGGCGGACCATGAGAGCGAACGCCGGCTTCTCTATCAGGTGCTCATGATCAACGCGTTCTTCTTCATCCTTGAATTGATCATGGGAGTCGTCGCGAATTCCATGGGACTTGTGGCGGACAGTCTGGACATGCTTGCGGACAGCATCGTGTACGGGCTTAGTCTGTACGCCGTGGGCGGATCGCTCTTCAGGAAGAAGCGTGTCGCCAGGGTGAGCGGATGGTTCCAGATGGGGCTTGCGGTGCTGGGGATCGCGGAGGTCGCACGGCGGTTCTTCGGGCTCGAAGAGATGCCGTCGTTTCAGCTGATGATTGGGATTTCGGCACTGGCGCTTATCGGCAACGCGGCGAGCCTCTACCTGCTGCAGAAAAGCAGGAGCAGTGATGCGCACATGCAGGCGAGCATGATCTTCACGTCGAACGACGTGCTCGTCAACATCGGCGTGATCGCGGCGGGCGTGCTCGTGCTCGTGACGGAGTCGAAGTATCCCGATCTCATCGTGGGCATCCTGATCTTCGGCATCGTTGCAAGAGGGGCGATGCGTATCATGCGCCTCGGAAAATAACTTCTGGGTTGGAGCGTCAAGCCTTGCGGTGCCGCAGCCTGTCCAGTGAAACGGCGATGACGATGATCGCACCGGTGATGATCTCCTGGACCCAGTTGGGCAGTCCCATTTGCGCGCAGCCGGAGCGTATCACTGCCATGATGAGTGCGCCGGCGATCGTTCCCGCCACAGATCCCTCGCCTCCCGAGAGGCTTCCTCCGCCGATCACGACGGCGGCGATCACATCGAGCTCGAGCCCTATCGCCACCGTGGGATCGCCGATCGTCAGCCGTGAGAACTGCATCAATCCCGCCATCCCTGCGAAGCCTGCGCTCATTGTGTACACGATCACCTTGATGCGGTCCACCGGCACGCCGCACAGCAGCGCCGTCTGCTCGTTCGAGCCGACTGCAATGATATGCTTGCCCAGACGCGTAAACCGGAGCAGGAGGGCGACAAGCACGGCGAGCACAAGAGCGATCCAGACTCCGGCCGGCACGAGCTGCCAGCGGGCGTCGGGTGACAGCGCGGCCAGAAGATCGTTGAGCCAGGAGAGCGGCGCGTCGATCTTCTGCTCGTGCGCGA
>JAVBYH010000142.1 GCA_030824175.1 Bacteroidota bacterium
ACGGCAGGCGACATCATCGTTGAATTCGAGGAGCTCAAGCATGAATCGTTCGTCCGCAACGGCGACGACGTCATCTTCAACGCGCTCATCAGTTTTCCCGAGGCCGCGCTCGGCGCGGACCTCGAGGTGCCGACGCTCACGGGCCACTCCAAAATCAAGATCGAACCGGGCACGCTGCCTGGCAAGATGCTTCGCATGAAGGAGAAGGGCATTCCGAGACTCAACAGCTACGGCCGCGGGGACCAGCTCATCAGGATACAGATCTGGGTGCCGAACAAGCTGAACTCGAAGGAGAAGGACCTGCTCAAGCAGCTCGCATCGAGCGAGCACATCATTCCCTCGGACGAGGACAAGAGCAAGAATAAGACATTTTTCGATAAGATGAAGAGCGTTTTCTCGTAACACCGGAAAGCCTCCATGAACGCGTTCCGCAAAGTCCGCGAGTATGTTGTGTTCACAAGGAACGAGCAGAAGATCCTGCTCTTCCTGTGCGTGGTGTTCCTCGCCGGCGCCGGCATCAAGGCGTACCGGGCGATGACCGCGGGCGAGGAGCGCAGCGGGTTCGACTACACCCGGAGCGACTCCGTGTTTGCCGCGCGCAGCGCGGGCGCGATCGCCCCCGCGGAGGTGAAGATCGATATCAACGCGGCGTCGCGCGCACAACTCATGACACTGCCCGGCATCGGGCCGGCGCTCGCCGAACGCATCATCGCCTATCGTGCGGCGCACAGGCGGTTCCAACGAGTCGATGAAGTGAAGAACATTGCGGGAATCGGTGCGAAAAAATTCGAACGCATCCGAGGATCGATAGAGGTCAAACCGGAGTCACGACGCGAACGTCGCTGACTCGTGCACGAACACGGTCCCATGCTGACATCCATAAAAAAACCAGAACGCTACGCCGGCATCATTCTCGAAAATTCGCGTGTGACGGTCGTGGAATTGACGCACAATACGGATGGCTACGCGCTCACCGCGGCCGGGTCGTACGAGAGCCAGATGAATTTCGACAATCCGTCGGTCTTCTCCGGCCCCGACGTGCGCGGGCACGAGAAGCACTTCGGCGCGGAGCTGAAGAACGCCTTCCGCCAATTCGGGGTCGCCGCAACCCGCTTGTCATTCGGTATGAACACGGGCATGCTCATGCTCCAGACCATACCGATGGACTCCTCCCTCGACGACGCCGGACGCAAGGAGCAGGCGCTGTGGGAGCTGCGGCAGTTCACGGACGACTGCACGCCCTCATCGCATGCGATGGTCACGCACACGCTCATGACGGACGAGTCGGCGCACGTCGCGCAGATGGTCGTTGTCGGCGTCCGGAAATCCTGCGTGTCGTTCCTGAAGAATACGACGGCGCTCCTCAAGGGAACGCTGCACATCCTGGACGTCCAGCATTTCTGCGCGGAGAACGCCCTGATGGTGAATTATCCCGGGCTCTCGGAGCACCGGACGCTCATGATCGGAATGGACGAAACGGTACTCACGGCCAGCACGATCGTGGACGGGGCGTCGGTCGACGTACAGATTCGGCCCTTCACGGGCGACGACACGCGCATGCTCTTCGATTTCACCCGTTCGAGCCAGGCGGAACAAATTTTTCTTCACGGCAGCGGGGCGTCCTTCCAGACGTGCGAATCGCTGAAGCGGTCGCTCGACATACCGGTGGCGCTCATCGACCCGTTCAAGGCGGTCGTGCTGCCGGCGTCGCTCAACGGACTCGCCGACATCAAGGCGCGGCGCCATGAATTCACAGCAGCCGTGGGGCTGGCAATGAGAACGGAATGATCTGAATGCGCGTTATAGCAGGAAAATACAAGGGACGGCGGCTCTCGACGGTGGCGGATCTCTCCGTCCGGCCCGCCACGGACAGGGTGAAAAGCGCGATCTTCAACACGCTGCAAACGCGCATCGACTGGCGCACCGCCACCGTGCTCGATCTCTATGCCGGGTCGGGAAGCGTGGGCATCGAGGCGATGAGCCGCGGCGCCGTGCACGCCACGTTCGTGGAATACGACCGCAAGGCCTTCGCCTTCCTCCAGGCGAACATTGCACTCATTAAGGCCGAGGCGGATGCGACGCTCGTCTTCGGAAGCGTGGACCAGGTGCTTCAGTCCGCCAGACAGCAATACGGCGTCGTCTTCGCCGACCCCCCGTACTCGCTCACGACCCTGTCGCAGCTGCCGGGAAAAATTTTCGCAAGCGGCGTCATCGAACCGGACGGCATGCTCGTGATCGAACATCCGACCCATCACGAATTCGACCCTTCGCCGCTCTGCCACGCGGTCATCGAAAAAGTCTACGGCAGAACGGCTGTCACCTTCTTTCAACACGGCAATGAAGACAGCACTGTATCCGGGAACGTTTGACCCGATCACAAACGGCCACCTCGACATCCTCGAACGGGCGCTCGACCTGTTCGACAAGGTCATCGTGACGGTGGCGAACAATTCGTCCAAGTCGCCCCTGTTCTCCGGGGACGAGCGCGTCGCGCTCATTCAGGAGATCATCGAGGACAGGAAGTACGCGAACGCCTCTGTGGTCCGGTTCGACGGTCTGCTCGTGAACTTCGCGCGGAACAATCAGGCGATCGCCCTCATCCGCGGGCTGCGCGCCATCTCCGACTTCGAATACGAATTCCAGATGGCCCTCATGAACCGCAATCAGGCGCCCGAGATCGCCACGGTGTTCCTGATGCCGCATGAGCGCTACACGTACCTGAATTCGAGCATCGTGCGCGAGCTCGCACGGCTCGACGGCGACTACAGGGAGTTCGTGCCGCCCTCGGTCTACAAGAGAATGAAATCACTCTATCCCACGAAATAGAACGGAAGGAACAACCGACGTGAAATCCTTATCGAAAAAAGTCGCCAATGCGGAAGCGTCGCTGACGCTCGCCCTCACGGCCATCGCAAAGAAAATGAAGGCCGACGGCATCGACGTCGTCAGCCTCACCGCTGGAGAACCGGATTTCCCCACGCCGGCACACATCAAACGCGCGGCCATTCAGGCGATCGACGAGAATTTCACGAAGTACACGGTGAACGCGGGCATCATCGAGCTGCGCTCGGCCATCGCCGACAAGCTCCGCAGGGACAACAACGTGTTCGTCGAACCGGCGCAGATCCTCGTCTCGAACGGCGCGAAGCATTCCATCTTCAACGCGCTGCAGGCGATCTGCAACAAGGGCGACGAGGTGATCATCCCCGCGCCATATTGGGTGAGTTATCCCGAGGCCGCGAAGCTTGTGGACGCCGTGCCCGTGATCCTGAAGACGACCGAGCGCACCGATTTCAAGATCACCGCATCTCAATTACAGAGGGCTGTCACGAAGAAAACGAAGGTCCTCATCCTCTGCTCGCCGTCGAACCCGACCGGGTCGGTCTACACGCAGCAGGAGCTCGAAGCGATCGGCGAGGTCGTGCGGAAAACCGGGATCTACGTGATCGCCGACGAGATCTACGAGAAGGTGATCTACGACGGGGCGCGGCATTTCAGCCTCGCGTCCATCCCGACGATCAAGGATCTCGTCATCACGGTCAACGGCGTGTCCAAGGCCTATTCGATGACCGGCTGGAGAATCGGGTACATGGCCGCCGCGAAGCCGATCATCGAGGCGGCGGACAAGGTGCAGAGCCAGGTCACCTCCGCCCCCTCGTCGATCTCGCAGCGCGCGGCGGCGGCGGCGATCGCCGGACCGGAGGATGACGTCCATGCCATGACGGCCGAATTCAAGAAGCGGCGCGACTACATGCTCGGCGAACTCGCGACAATGCCGGGCGTCGAATGCCGCACGCCGCACGGCGCGTTCTACCTCTTCCCGAACGTGAGCGGTCTCTATGGCGCAACGTTTAACGGACGGAAGATCAAGACGGGAGACGACGTGACACAGTTCCTCCTCGAGGAATGCCGCGTCGTCACGGTGCCGGGCAGCGGATTCGGGGCAAAGAACAACCTCCGTCTCTCCTACGCCTGCTCGATGGAAGAGCTGCAGAAGGCGGCCTCGCGCATGAGAGAAGGATTTCAACAACTGAAGTAACACGTTTTTTTTAGAAAGAGAGCTATACACGAATGCCGACGTATGAATACCGATGTAAGCAGTGCAAGCACGAGATGGAAGAGTTTCAGTCGATGAAGGATGAACCGCTTGTGGAGTGTCCCGAATGCCATACCCCGAACCTCGTGCGGCTCATCAGCGCGGGAACGGGACTGATCTTCAAGGGGAAGGGATTCTACCTCACCGATTATAAGAACGGATCGAGCCAGGCGACAACATCCGGCTCGTCGAAACCGAAGGACGACCAATCGAAAGCCGAGGGATCGAAGGGCGAGGGATCATCATCAGAAGGCGCGAAAGGCGACGCGCCGAAAGCCGATGCGGTGAAGCCCGAAAGCACCGGCGGAGAAAAATCGGGCGGTTCGGGTTCGGGCGGATCAACCGCGACCGCGCAAAGCGGTTCCGCGAAGAAGGAGTGAAAAACACGATGAGCCTGTATCCGCATGGACGCAGGCTCATCGGCTTCTCGGTGTCCGGCGCTCAACGTTATCGCGACAGCAGCAGCACAACGCCCTTGTATGTCACGACACAAAGGGTCGCCACGATCACCACAACCTCGATGACGAAGAACACCATATAGTTTTTTTTGCGCTTGCTCATTTTACGACTGTCATTTTCTTGATGGCTGAATACGAACCTGCGCGAAGCTGATAAAAATACATCCCGCTTGTGAGCGCATGCGCGTCGAATTGCACAACGTGTGTTCCCGCGTCCTTCACCCCATTGACAAGCTCCGCAACCTGCCGCCCCAGCATGTCATAGACCGTGATCGCCACGTGCTGCACCGCCGGCAATTGGAAGCTGATCGTCGTCGACGGATTGAACGGGTTCGGATAGTTCTGCTCGAGCGTGTACTCGCCCGCCACCGTGCTGATGTGCTTCACCGAAGTCGACGGACCGTTCGTGGCGCCCTTCGTGGTCGGCTTCACCTTGGCCATCAGGTTCGATCCGTCCGGAGTCCGCGCGTACGACGAGTCGATGCCGAGGGCAGGAATGGCGACTGTATCGATCACCATTCCCGCCGCGTTTTCAAGCCACACCGTTTCACCACTGCTCGAGATTCCGAATCCCGTCGTATCCCCCGCGAAGGTCGCCGTATCCACAACGACGACAAAAAATCCCTTCGCCGCAAGCGTCGTGCCTGCCGGGATCAGCTTCTTCCCCTTCACACCCGACTGTGCGCCCGAATCGTAGATCTTATAGCCGCCGATATTCACCGGC
>JAVBYH010000140.1 GCA_030824175.1 Bacteroidota bacterium
TATGGCGCGAGGCGTTCGGTTTGAAATTCGGCGGAAGCGCGCGAATCGAATCGAGGAGCACGAATTTTCCCTTCAGCTTCCCTTTGTACGACGCCAGGTCTTCGACAGTGTTCGCATGGAGATAGACGACACCGCCCTCGATCGTCCCTTTCGTCCCCGGCGACCATGCCTTCGGATACCCGATCAGCGGAATGGATTTCGGTTCACGCATGCCGAACGAGAAATGCTTCAGCGTCCATCCCATGCCGAACGGTCCCCACGGTTCGAGCCGGGCGTTCTGCACGCCCATCGACGTGAGCGTTTTGACCGCCCATTCGGCGGCAGCCTTGTGCTCAGGCGATCCGGTCAACCGCGATCCATACACGTTCGAGAGCCAATCCAGCATCTCCATCGATCGGGAATGCTGCATCCCTTCGATCTTGATTTTCGATATTGCGGCGGTATCCACTTTTTCCTGGGAAGCCTGGGAGAACGCCCCAGAGGCGACCATGAGAATTACAATGACGACGTTGATGATTCGATTCATGAGACGATGAGATCCTTTCACGTTAATAATACCACTTTGCGATACATGGGCGCACGCACTACGCTCCTGCAATCGTGGTGCCCACTATTTAATGTATAACATGCGTTTTGCATCCGAAAATTCCCCCGAGGCTCCGGAGCGGACGGTCAGGCGATAGACATAAACGCCGCCGGGAAGCTCCGCAGCGTCCCACCGGACCGTATGTGATCCCGCGTTGAGGTGTCCGTTCATAAGACACGCAGCCTCACGGCCGAGCACGTCGAACACTCGGAGCGTCGCATGGCCGGCCGAACCGACAGGAATCGAAAACCCGATCACTGTGGAGGGATTGAAGGGATTGGGGAAATTCTGCGAGAGGCCGAACCCGGCAGGACTCGCGTTCCCGCCTCGGACAGAGGTGATGCCCGCGCCGCGATATTTCCACACCATGGCATCGACGACGATCGCCTGCCCACGGATACCCGTGGCATCCCCAAGGCGCACACTGCCCGTGCTCCCCTTGTCGAAATTGAACGTGCCGAGGGAGATGAGCGTGTCCCGCGTGAAGACGTTGCTGATCTCCTTCTGGTCCACGACGACAGTCTGTACGCCGGTTCTGGATGCGACCTTATACTTGGCCCCCTGGGCGTACAAGGCGCTGTAGAACGGGATGAATGCGAACACCTCGTAGCGGCCGGCCTTGTCGAGCGTCGGCGTCCACACCGCGTAGCACGTGTCGATTTCCGCGGCGCCCGTTGAAAACACGTACCAGAAATGGCTCTTGTATCCCGCGGTCTTCTCCTTCCACAGGGGCATGGCCGCCGGGCTCTTCGTATGCATGTAGAAGCCCTTGCCGTACTGGAGATCGTCGACGACCGAATCCGCCTGCGCGGGGGCCGTATAGCTTGCCGTCGCCCCCCAGTAGAACACGGTGAAATTATTATATCCGTTATTGTATCCCGGCCAATCGTACTTTGCGTCCTTGCCGTGGTAGTTCGGATACCCCGGCTTGTTCTTGTCGCCGTACGGGTCATTCACGATGAACGTGCGGGTATCCGCCGGATCGATGCCGTGCGCGAGCACGATATGACCGGCTGTGGTGAGTCCGTTGCAGAGCGAATACGGCCGGCCCGCAACGATCTCCGCGAGGGCGTCGGCGTGCGTATGGTTGAAGAATGTCGTCGACTGCACGCCGTGGAGGGCGTAGAAGCCGGACATCCTGGACTGGGGGCTGCCGGTGCTCCACATGTACCCGAACGCTCCCTGCGCGGCGCGCTTGTTCGGGTCGCTCGCCGAAGCGGCGAATGTCGTGCCGCGGAACGAGTAGACCTCGGAGATATATTTCCCCCAGTTGTTGATGTGCCAGGAGGGCTTGGAACAGCTTGTTTCCCAGGCGGGGAGGATATTAAAATATGCGAGCGCCATCATGGATGTTGTGGGCCCGCAGGCGGAATGCCCGTTGAACCAGTCGGGCGTGTCGTAGACCTGGTTGATGTACGGCACATCGAGCACCGGCGCCCGCACGCCGGACTGCGGGATCGACGAGACTGTCGGAGCGATCTGCACGGGGTAGAGCCGGGGCAGCAACCGTATGCCCTGCACAGACACCCCGTCCGACGCGGAGGCGATGCCCAGCTCGCATCGCGTGTACGTGTGGTAGACGATGCCCGGTGACGTGCCGTCGAACGAGGGGTCCATCTCGCAGATATCCTCGGTAAACGTCACACGGCGCACGCTGCGTCCGTCCGCGGATGCAATATAAATGTCCGAATTTACAAGGCTGTCGGCTTCGATCTCTTTCCTGTAGAATGCGACCTCGTTCCCGTCCGCGGACCATGCGGGCGAGAATCCTTCGCCAAGAGCCGCCGTGGCGGCTGTCTGGAGGTTGTAGACGAAGAGGGAACCGTCCAGGCCGCTGTAGAGAATTTTCCCTCCGTCGGGCGACCATTGGGGTGTAAAAAAGCCGCGCGTCCGGTCCGTGATCATCGTTTTTGCGGCCGTGGCTATATCCATCATCCAGAGCTGATCGCCGGCGTCGTTGAACACCACACGCGTACCGTTCGGCGATACGGGGGCGATGTTCGCGTACGTGCCGAGGTCGCGGCGGATCTCCGATGAGCCGTCCGTGACGACGAACGTGGTTCCGACCGTGAAGGCGTATCGGCCGTCGGCGGTGAAGCTTACCTGGCCCGTGCGATGCGACGGATCGGCCAACATGCGCACGGCGCCCGTAGCGGCGTCGATCATCGCCGGTGTCTGCAGTCCGTCCCCGCCGATGCTTTTGAAACCGATGCGCTTTTTATCCGGAGAGACACAAAAGTACATGCCGGCGCCGGGCGACGAAGCCAGCCGCCGGATCTCCCCGTCCGCTGTGCGCAGATACAGTGCGGACCCGTAATTATCAGTGAAGACGATCCCGTTCCCCACCGTCATCGGAGAGCGGAGGTACCCGTGTTCTTCGGCATGATCGGAAGCGGCGATCAGTGAGGATGGCACGATACACAGCAGCAGAAGCAAAATCTGTTTCATGAAACCCTTTCACACCTGACGGCTGTCGATGATGGTGCATGAATTCTCTATCGTAGTAAAATAAGAAGCTCATCGCTGATGTGCAATATATAACTGGAAGAGAAGAGCGGTGCCGAATGTATGAAACTGTCTTGCCATACGCGCAACCCGCACAGCGGCCGCCACCACCGGTCATCCGCCGGGAAAGAGGATCCTAAATGTCGTCCCACTGCTCCGGTCGAGGATGAGCGTGCCATTGATCTGTGTCGTAAGGATGCCCACGAGGCGCAACCCGAGCGTCGCGGAGGTGTCGACATTCACGCCGACCGGAATGCCGATGCCGTTGTCGCCGACGGCGAGGAGCAGGTCGCCGGCGGGCGTCTCTTCCATCGTCACGGTGATGCAGTTCCTGCGCGGGACGTCCGTGCCGGATTCGGTGAACGCGTATTTGAGCGAATTCGTGATGAGTTCGTTCACGATGAGTCCGCATGGGATGGCCGTGTCGATACCGAGCTGCACATCGCCGACATGAACATCGAGCGCCACATCCCCCCCGCCGTATGTCCGCATGAGCGACAGTGCGAGGTTCCGCAAATAGTCGGCGAAATCGACGTGCGACAGGTCCGCCGATTGATAGAGCATCTCGTGGATCATCGCCATGGACTTCACGCGGCTCCTGCTCTCCTTGAGGAACTCGAGCATCCGTTCGTCGGTGACCGAGCGCGATTGGAGATTGAGGAGACTCGAGACCACCTGCAGATTGTTCTTCACGCGGTGATGAACCTCGCGGAGCAGCACTTCCTTTTCGTGGAGCGACGACTTGATGCGGTCCTCCGCCTGTTTCTGTTCCGCAATGTCCTTTGCAACGGAAAGGATGCTCGTCTTCCCGTTGAACGAGACGATCTCCGCAGAGAGCATTGCGAGGCCGAGTATTCCCGACTTTTTCCTGAACCAGCATTCCGCATTGCGTATGGCACCCTCTGTGCGAACGATTTGCCGGAGTCGTCTGCGGTCCTCTTCATTGCAGATGAGGTCGAGCTCCATGACCGAACGGCCGATCATTTCGTTTCTCTCGTAGCCGGTGGTCTGCAGCATACTTTCGTTCACATCCGAAATGGTTCCGTCCTCGAATGAAACGAGCATCAAGGGATAGGGATTGGAGGAGAAGATCTTCGAAAATTTTTCCTCGGACGCGCGAAGGTCGTTCTCCGCCCGCTTGCGGTTGATGGACATGGCGATCTGCGTCGAGACGAATTCGAGGATATTCCGCTCCTCTTCGCCGTAGCGCGTGCCGCCCTGGTTCTGGATCGCGATGACGCCGAACGTCACACCCTTGGCGCGCAGAGGCACGCCCAGCCAGTCGCGTGTGAGCAGTTCCCCGATCGGTGTGTCACCCTTCGCCGTATTGACGGATTCGGGAACTGCGATGAACGAAACGCCGGTGCTGAGCACGTGGTGAATGAGCCGATTCTCGGTTGCCGATGGCTGCCGGTGCAGGTTTGTGATGTTGCGGTAATACTGGTAGGAGACACGGTTCGTCGCGCTGCTGAACAGCGCGATGGTGAACACATCGGCCGACAACAACGTGCCGACGATCATGTCGATCTCATAGAAGAGCTTTTGCATATCCTCTGCACCGTTTGCGGCGAGGGAGATGCGGTACACTGCATCCTTCAGGGCTTCGGCCTTGCGCTGCTCGGCGACGTCCGTCTTGACGGCGGACAGTTCCTCGCGTTCACCGGAGAAGCGTTTCCGTTCCATCCGAGCGGTGAGGGCTGCGGCCGCACGGGCGGGAAAAGACAGCAGCATGGCGGCTCCGGAACGGAATGACGAAGGCATGCTCATGGTTCCCCTTGAGGTGATATTCGACAGCCTTGCAGTACGTGACGTTCAGTAGTGCGTTTTACTTCGTCTTATACAGTCGCATGATGTATGCAGCGATCGAATCGGCTTCCGCCGGCTTGAGTCCCTGGTTCGGCATTGCCGGATATGCCGGGTTCACCTTTTGGGGATTGAGAATGAACGCCGTCAGTTTGTCGCGGCTGTTCTCGTATTTCGGGAGCGTTTCCCTGTACGGGGGACCGATCTTCTTTGTGTCGAACGTATGGCAGGCCATGCATTTGCCGTTGAAGATTTCCTCGCCCGAGAGCGGTTTCGCGCCGAGTCCGAATTTCGCGAGGAGCTCGGCGTGCTCCGTGTCGTACGCGGAGGCGAGGAGCGCCGCTTCCTTCTGTGTCG
>JAVBYH010000139.1 GCA_030824175.1 Bacteroidota bacterium
CGGACAGGTCCGCGAACTCCAGAACGTCGTGGAGCGCGCCATGATCTTCTGCAGCGACGAATACATCGACGAGACGCACCTGCCCGCAGACCTTCAGCAGCAGTCGGCGGCGTCGAACGCTTTCTCGATCCCGTCATCCATGTCCTTTAAGGATGCCGTCCATCAGTTCGAACGGCAGCTCATTGAAAAAAAACTCGCCCACTACCCGCACGACAAGGAACGTGTCGCCAGAGAATTCGGCATGAGCCTCTCCACACTGTACAGAAAAATGGAGGAATACAGGATCTCCCTCCACCCGGAGAAGACGGCTCCGTGAGAAGACAACGGCAGTGGCGGATCGATGCATGCGTTGTCGCAAGGGCCGCGTGCCGTTTTCACTTTCAAGAATGGCCGAATGAAATTTCCAAGAAATAAGAATCTACGACGCCGCCCCGGCGTAAAGTAGGCGTTTTTATAGGGATTTTGGCGATTCACACAGATGGCATACAAATTGTAACAGTACTCAGTTACATCATGTATGAATCCGATCTGAACATGCCAGAACCCGAAAAACAGCAGACAATTTTATTGCATTCGCCGGACCGCGACCTGACGAAAAGTCTCTCGTTTCTTTTGCAAGAAAAATTTTCTATAATTACTAGTCAGAGTATCGAAGATCTCCGGCGCTCGCGCGGGGACGCGTCCATTGCCCTCGTCGTCGCCGATCTTGATAAGATGGCACCGCAGCTCCTGGAGGAATTCCAGCGGTGGCGGCGCGAAGGCGGGACCGCGCCCATCATCGGCCTGTATGCCTACAGGCAACAGGAGCCGTCGCTTGAACGGTCAATCCGCCGGATCGTCCGCGGAGTGTTGTACAAGCCTGTGCCCATAGACCACGTCCTGAAGGCGATCGCGACGGAACTCCACATCGATGATTGCGCGCTGTTGAACCAGGATCGACAAGACACCAAGAGGATCGGATAATGTGAATATGGACTTCCCAAAGTACGTGCAGCATGAGAAGTTGAAATCATGGGTGAGAGACGTGGCGGAAATGTGTACGCCCGATTCGGTGCATTGGTGCGACGGCTCACAGGAAGAATACGATCATCTGTGCAGAGTCATGGTGTCCAGCGGAACGTTCACACGCCTGAATCCCGAGAAGCGGCCGAACAGCTTCCTCGCGCTGTCCGATCCGTCGGATGTGGCGCGGGTCGAGGACAGGACGTACATCTGCAGTGTCCGCAAGGACGATGCCGGTCCGACGAACAACTGGATGGCGCCGAAGGAAATGAAGGACGCCCTGCAGAAGCTCTTTACCGGAGCGATGCGCGGCCGCACAATGTATGTGATCCCGTTCAGCATGGGACCGCTCGGGTCCCCCATCTCCCATGTGGGCGTCGAGATCTCGGATTCGCCGTACGTTGCCGCGAACATGCGCATCATGACGCGCATGGGGCGCGCCGCGCTCGATGTGCTCGGCAAGGAGCATGAGTTCGTGCCGTGCCTCCATTCGGTCGGCATGCCGCTCGCACCGGGACAGGAGGACGTGCCGTGGCCGTGCAACAAGGAACAAAAATACATCGTCCATTTCCCCGAGGAGCGCTCGATCTGGAGCTATGGCAGCGGCTACGGCGGCAACGCGCTGCTCGGTAAAAAATGCTTCGCGCTGCGCATCGCCTCGAGCATGGCCCGCGACGAGGGCTGGCTCGCGGAACACATGCTCATCCTCGGCGTCGAGACGCCTGCGAAGGAGAAGGTCTACGTCGCGGCGGCATTCCCGAGCGCATGCGGCAAGACGAATTTTGCAATGCTCATTCCTCCGGCCTCGATGAACGGCTGGAAGATCACAACGATCGGCGACGACATTGCCTGGATCAAACCGGGTGAGGACGGAAAACTGTACGCGATCAATCCCGAGGCCGGCTATTTCGGCGTCGCGCCGGGCACATCCGAGAAGTCGAATCCGAATGCCCTGGCATCGTGTGCGAAGAACACGATCTTCACGAACGTCGCTCTCACCCCCGACGGTGATGTGTGGTGGGAGGGATTGACGAAAGAGGAACCTGCACAGCTGACCGACTGGCAGGGCAAGCCGTGGACGCCGGGATGCGGACGCAAGGCCGCACACCCGAACTCGCGCTTCACTGCGCCGGCGTATCAGTGTCCCTCCATCGATCCCGATTGGGAAAATCCGGCCGGCGTGCCGATCAGCGCGTTCATCTTCGGCGGACGCCGCTCGACGACAGTGCCGCTCATCCTGCAGGCCTTCAACTGGAACTACGGCGTCTACTTCGCCGCCACGATGGGCTCGGAAACCACGGCCGCCGCCGCCGGCGCCGTCGGCGAGGTCCGGCGCGATCCGATGGCGATGCTGCCGTTCTGCGGATACCACATGGCGGAATATTTCAATCATTGGCTGCAGATGGGACGCGAGGTCGTCAACCCGCCCCGCATCTTCAGCGTGAACTGGTTCCTCACGGACGAACAGGGAAAATTCCTCTGGCCCGGATTCGGCGAGAACATGCGCGTCCTGAAATGGATCGTCGAACGCGTGCAGGGAAGAGCCGTCGCGATCGAAAGCCCCCTGGGCTGGATGCCGCGCTACGAGGACATCGACTGGACCGGCCTCGAATGCATTACGCCCGAACTCTTCAACGACCTTGAGGCCGTGAACCGCGAAGTGTGGAAAAAAGAAATCGTCTCGCACGAGGAACTCTTCGTGAAACTCTACGACAGGCTGCCGAAAGAATTCCTCTACATGAGGCAGCTCATCCTCTCTGCGCTCTGGCGGTCACCGGAACACTGGGAGATCTCGTACGATATTTGATCTTGCTGTACGCTCGACTCCGTTGCACCGATACGCGATCCTCCTGTTCCCCGCGCATCTGGTGCACCGGCTCAATAAAAATACATCACACAATTATACCCAAGGAGTATCGAATGAAAAAATTCACAGCAATCGTGTTGGCGGCTGTCGCGCTGTTCGCGTTCTCGAACGTCCGCGCCGAAGACGCGAAAAAAGACGGCAAGGCCATCTTCACCGCGAGCAAATGCGCGATGTGCCATACGTTTGATGCGGCAGGCATCAAGAAACTCGAGAAGAAGACTGACCTCGTCGGCGGAATGGCTGCAGAGAAAGTCGAAAAATACCTCATGCAGGAATCCGAAATCAACGGGAAAAAACACAAGACGAAGTTCAAGGGCACACCCGAAGACCTCGCCGTCATGGCAAAATGGATCGCCTCGGTGAAGGCCGAAAAGAAATAATGAAGATGCCGTTCCACAGATCCCTGACGCCGTCCGGAGCCCGCTCCCGACGGCGTTCTTATTTTTGGGGATTGCCTGCTAAATATTCCTGATTATTGGAATAGTAAAAGACAAAATGGACGGAAATCAATAAAAACATGGAATTGCAGTGATGAAAAAAATGGCATAGTAGTTGTATAATATTTATCGGTTACGTAGAATCCGTGACCCCCACAGAGATGAAAGAAGACGATCGATGCAAACAACCCTCTTGCCCTTGAACGAACCGGGCCGGTTTTACACGCTTGATACTTGCGAAGGGTGCGGACAATGCCAGCGGTTCGCGCCCCTGAATGTGAAGTTCGACCCGTCTGAGATGTTTTGCTACGTCTATCGCCAGCCGGCGACGGAGCAGGAAATCATCGCCATACAACGTGCCCTCGTGCGCTGCCCCGTGCGTGCAATGAACGACACGCATGATTGTGTGAAGAAAGGAATGGAATAACTCCCTGACCGCCGTTTATCGAAGGGGCATTGCCATGGACTCCGTTACCTTGTCATCACACAATATACAGAAGCTGCTGCAGGAGTATGCCGCGATAGACATGCTGAGCCGCCAGCTCGAAAAAGTCCTGGACTACTACGAAGAACACCCGCAGTATCCCCTCGATTTTACCAAACTCCGGCAGACCATCATGGAAGTCCATGCACGCAACGCCGAAGCCGGATCCATGCTGTCTACCGCCACTCACGATCACCGCAAGCATCCGTGACGGCTGCCGAAGAGGCGCTGCATGCCGCGGCCTGGAAGTTCCGGGATGAGATGCTGCCGCGTGGGACGATTCAAGAAGAACAAATGGAACGAGAGATCAGTACGATACTTATTGTTGAAGATGAAGTGATTACGGGCATGGATATACACCGCATACTCTCGAAGCACGGGTATACGGTACATCCGCTCGTCGCGGAAGGGGAGCGTGCGCTCACGATGGTCGGGGAACTGCATCCGGACCTCGTCCTGATGGACATCCAGCTCCGCGGTCCGATGGATGGCATCGCCGTGGCGCAGGCGATCCTCGAGACGTCGAAGGTGCCCGTCATCTTCCTCACCGCAAACTCCGACGACACGACATTCCAGCGGGCAAAACTCACGGCGCCGTACGGCTTCCTCACGAAACCGTTCGAGGAGCGGGAGCTCTACACTGCCGTCGAAACGGCCCTCTACCGCAGCCGCCTCGAAACACGATTGCGCGAAAGCGATGCGCGCTACAAATCGCTCTATAACACGACCCCGGCGCTGCTCTACTCCGTCGCGCCCGATGGCACCGTGACCGACGTCAACAACCACTGGCTCGAGAAGATGGAATTCCGCAGGGAGGATGTACTCGGGAAGAACATCACGGAGTTCATGACGGAGGAATCCAGGCACTCCGCCCGGAAACGAAACCAGACAGTGTTCCGCGACGCAAAATCGTCGAACGTCCCATACCAGTTCGTCACGCGCTTCGGCAGGACGATCGACGTCCTCTCGTCCGCGACGCCGGAAAAGAACGCAGCGGGCGAGATCGTCGGCGCCTTCGTCGTCATGCAGGATATTTCTGAAAACGTCCGCATGGAACAGATGCTCGCCAACGAGCGGAATCTCTTCGCCACGATCGTCGAGACCATCCCCTACGCCGTCTACGCGAAGGACGTGCATCATAAATTCGTCATCGCCAACGCGAAAACCGTCGCCCTGCTCAAGGCCGCATCGAAAGAGGACGTCCTCGGCAAGACCGACGCCGAGCTCTTGCCTGCGGAACACGCGGACATCAATTACCGCATCGAAGCGGAGATCCTCCGCTGCGGCAGACCCATCCTCTCGGTCGATGCCGTCAGGCGCAGCACAACGGACGGCTCCCTCGAATACTGCGAACAGGTAAGCAAGGTCCCGTACTATGACGCCGCCGGCAGGATCGCCGGCATCGTCGGCGTCAACAAGGATATCACCGCAGAGAAACGCACGGAAGAGACGC
>JAVBYH010000173.1 GCA_030824175.1 Bacteroidota bacterium
ACGATGCACCGGTAATGGTCCACTTCCGCGCCGACCCTGCAGAACGCCTGGAAGTCGGCCGTTGCGCAGACAATGTCCGCAGCCGCCTGCATCGCCGCCCGGTCGAAATCGTATGTGAGATGCCACGTGTAGCGCCTCAGCAGGGCGGTCGGCCGCTGCGCGATCCGGAAGCGGTATTGGCGGCCGCGCGCGCTGTAGCGCGCCGAAAAATCATCCGCCGCCTCGGCCGCATGCGTCACGGCGATATCGCCGGGCAGCAGACCGTTGAGCGCGCGGAAATACCCGTTCGGCGTCAGGGCCGATGGAGTCTTGAAGTTCGCCACCTGGCCCCGGGCATGAACGCCGGCATCCGTGCGGCCGGCGCCCGTGAGCGTTACGTCGCCCTGAGTGATCCGGCGCAGCGCGCGCTCGATCTCTTCCTGCACCGAGCGGCCGTTCGCCTGCCGCTGCCATCCCACGAAGTCGGTGCCGTCGTACTCGATTGTCAGCGCAATGTTGGGCATAAAAAAAACGCCCCGCAGTCGTTCGGGGCGCCGTGTGTGATGAGATTGTCCGATTCGTTAGAATGTCCGTACAAGGGCCACCTGCACTCCGTCCGCGCCAAGCATCGACGATTCGACGCGCCATGCCCCGAGGCCGGAGTCCAGCGCCCTGTTGAACTGGCGGGCCAGCCGGGCCGCGTTGATGGCGCTGATGATCCTGTTCACGAGGAGCGCCCCCACGACGAAGCGCGCATTATTGAAGACACGGTCGGCCGAGACGCGCTGGGTGCGGAACTGGTCGCGGTTCGCGTCCGAATCCCATTGCCACGACGTGGCGGGCGTCGTATAGATCTTGTCGAGCGACCGGTCGCGTAGTTTCTTCTCGTTGTAGTCGAAGGTGTTCGCGAAGTTGCTCACATCGACGTAGAACTGGTCGTCGGCAGAGGAATTCGTCAGCCCCGCGTGCACGGATGCGAAGTGCCGCGCGTCGTCGCGCATCCACGTGCCGTAATACTGCATCGTGCCGTACGTGAGCCACAAGGCCCCCTCGGCGATGAGCGGATACTTGCCCGCGTCGAACCCGCCCACGTACATCTCGCCGGCTCCGGGCAGCACGAGCGAATACAGGGCCGCCATGCCGGCGGATTTTTTTTCGGCCGGTCCGGCGCCCTCGAAGAGCGATGCATCGGCATGCATCCCCGGTTGTGCCGACAACGCGGCTCCTTCCACCTGTGTCGCGGCGAGATCCCGACCGAGCGATCCCGATAGAACGTGTTGTGCGGCGGCGCCGGTCCAGAGAAGGACGGAAAGCACGGCGATCTTCATGACGTTATACATTGCTGCCCTCATGGTTGTGATGTGTGAAGAGTACGGCTATGTGAATGAGCGGTAGCAATTCTCAAGAGGCCTCTTTCATGATGGGAAGAAGAATGGACACGGGCTTCGTCCCGTTCTCAATATGGTGCACAGTGCCGAAACAGGCATCGGCCGTGTGTTCCGTCAATCGCACCGCGGCGATCGCATTTTCAAGCTCCGGATGGTACGGCACCTGGACGCGTATGTAATTGTCCGTATAGCCGGAGAGCATGTTGTCCTGCACCGTGGTCTCGCACAGCACCATCTGCTCCGTGCCCACGTGCGCGCCGTAAAACGCCGACTTCTTCGTCTGCCCAAGCATGCGCAGGCGCCGGCTGTAACCGGACCTGTAGCGGGGCTCGATCCGCTCAGGCAGCCCGAGCGACGGAGTGTTCGGCCGTTCCGAATACGTGAACACATGCAGATAGCTGATCGGCAGCGCGTCGAGAAACGTGTACGTCTCCTCGAAGACTTCGTTCGTCTCCCCCGGAAATCCGACGATCACATCCACGCCGATGCCCGCATGCGGCGCACGTTCGTGGATGGTCCGGATGAGCCGTTCGTATTCCACCACGCCATACCGCCGGCGCATGAGGCGCAATATTTTTTCGGAGCCGCTCTGGAGCGGGATGTGGAAATGCTTGCACACCTTCTCCGACGCAAGCCAATGGTCGAGCAGGTCGTCCGTGAGGAGGTTCGGCTCGATGGAACTGATGCGAATCCTGTCGAGTCCGTCCACAGGCTCAAGCGCCCTGAGCAGGTCGAGGAGGGACGAACCGTCCTTCTTCCCGTAATCGCCGACGTTCACGCCGGTGAGCACGACCTCTTTGTAGCCCTGTGCGACGAGCGAGCGGGCCTGCGACACCGTGGCGTCGACAATCTGGCTCCGGCTCTTGCCGCGGGCCAACGGGATCGTGCAATACGAACAGGAAAAATCGCACCCGTCCTGCACCTTCAGGAACGCCCTCGTCCTGTCGTCGGCAGTGCCCGAATACGCGACGCCGAAATCGTTCGCCTCGGAGATCGGAGAGACGTGTATCCGCGGCACATCGAATTTCGCGAACCCCTGCGCGTACTTCATCACGTCGAACTTCTCGCTCGCGCCGAGCACCAGGTCCACGCCCTCGATCGAGGCGATCTTCTCGGGCGCAAGCTGGGCGTAGCAGCCAAGCACAACCACGAACGCGCCGGGCGAGATCCTGAGTGCGCGGCGCACGATCTGGCGCGCCTCGCGGTCCGCCCGCTCGGTGACACTGCACGTGTTGATCACGCAGACATCCATCGAAGCGTCGAACGGAACGACCTCGAACCCACGGTCCGTGAACTGCCGCTCGAGGCTTGATGTCTCGGCGTAGTTCAGTTTGCAGCCCAACGTATAAAATGCGGCACGCTTCATAATCATCCAATATAAAAAAAATCCGCGCAAAAAAAAAGTCCCGCCCCATTTCGAGGGACGGGACGTGCTGTGCTGCGCCGCCGTGTATCACGGCCGGCCTCGTTTTCGCATGAACGTGCGGTGCGGGCCGGTCTCCGGCTCACATCCCCGAGGACAGTCGGATGCGGTTACTTCTTCACGATCTCGACGCGGCGGTTCTGCGCGCGGCCGTCTTCCGTCCTGTTGTCGCCGACGGGTTTTTCCTGGCCCCAGCCCGCGAACGAGAGACGCGCCTTGTCGGCTCCCTTCGCCACGAGCGCATCCACGACCGCCTTCGCCCGGTCGGCGGACAGTTTCTTGTTACCCGCGGCCGTGCCGACATTGTCCGTGTGGCCCTCGATGCTCACCTTCAGGTCGGCATTGTTCTTCACGAGGTCGCAGATCTGGTCCACGATCGGTATGGACTCGGCTTGGATCGTGGATTTTCCCGTTAAGAATAGTATGTTCAGCGCGATGAAGCCGTCCTTGTTGAGGGCGTCGAGCATCTCATTGGCGCTGATCTCCTGCGCCATCGGCGTCATCTCCACCACATCGAGGTCGAATTGCATCACCTTGTCGTTGCCGCCGTAGTTCGCGAAGTTCGAGACCTTGATGTTGTACGTCTTCCCGTTCTTCTTCACTTCCCAGCCTCCGAGCACCTGATCCTCGTAGATCTTCTTCCCGCCGATCTTCGCGATGGCATTCGAGTAATTTTTCACGATCTGGAAGGTGCTCGGTTCCCTGTTCGGCGAATCGGCGTTGAACAGGTAGCTGATGTGTGTGAGATTCCCCTCGATCATGATCTCCTGCCCATCCGAGTTTATGAATGGAACCTGGTTGAAATTTTCGGTGCAATTGTCGATGTGGAAATCCTTCATGCGCGAGAGCAGCGGATGGTCCTTGCATCCCTCTGTATCCTGCGCCGCGGCCGAAGTAAGGTGCAGCAGTGTGAAAGCAAGCATTGCGAGAAGTGTTTTCATTGTATTCGCATATAGTGATGGGTTGGAGGAGCGGAAGTGTGTCATCGCTCACGGAGGAAGCATAGTAAGGAATATTGGCGCCATGTGCAATCATTTTTTCCGGAACAGAAGCCGGATGCCGGTGTTCCAGTTGCCTTCAAGCCGTTCGGGAAGCTCTGTTCCGTCGTCGGTCGTGAATCCGGCACGCTTGAGCGCCGCGAGGACGAGTATGGGCCGTCCCTTTTTTCCGCGTCCGTCGATCGGTGCGACATGGATCTCGCCGGTCTTACCGTCCGGCGCGATGCGCACGCTCACCGTTACCGGACCGAATTCCGTGAGGCCGGTGTTCACAGCGATCTCGGCCCCGGGATGAATCCACTTATCCGGCACGCCGTGCAGCAATTCAAGATGCTCCGCACGCTCGTGAACGAGAAGATCGCGCACGAAGCGGATGAACATCGCGCTCGCCTGCGCATTCGAGACATCCCCGGAGGTCGCTGTTCCAGCCGCTCTCACGTGCTGCTCCTCCACCCACGTCCCCGCCGGAGACGCGTGGTTGGCGACAGCATAGAGGATGTCTATCGCCGCGCGGGTGTCTCCGATCTGATGACGGGCGATGCCGTGAAGATTGTCCTGCCATGGCCAGACCCCGTGCTCCAGCCACCCCGAACTCACGATCAATCCTTCCTGCTTCTTGTCGTCGAGCATGGCCAGGTTGAGGCGAACGAGCGAATCCACGAGGGCATCATGACGGAGAAAGAACGAGCCGTACGAGACGGCGAGGAGGAAGATGCATTGCGCCCGTTGGGGTGCGTGGAACGTGGTATCGCCGACGATGATGGGAAGATACAGGTGGCCCGTACTGTCGCGATGGAGGTCCCTGCGCGCGGCCTTCTTGAACGAACCCATCGACGCTTCGAACAGTGTCCGCCACTCGTCCGCCTGATGTTGTTCTCCCAACCACTGCGCAGCCTCGATCCCTTTTTCTATCGCGATCATCGCCCATAACATGACGCCGTAATCGGAGCTGACCGACGCATTGCCGCCATCGACGAAACCGGGCGGCATGAGTCCCGAGTACGGGAGCGTTGGATCGCGCAGCGTCGATGCGCGCGCATCGCGGATCCATGTGATCCCCTTCGTGACAGCGGGCCAGTGCGCACGGAGCCACTCCCTGTTGCCGGTCCAGAGCGCGTACCGGCAGAGGGCGTGGACGAACGTGGGCGTTTCGAGGAGGGATGCCACCGGGTACATCACGCGCATTTGTCCGGAGGAGAGTTGGTTGCGCATCGCTCCCTCGAGGAAGCGGCGCATGGCGAGTGTATCGCCGAGCATGAGGGCGCTCTCGCCGGGGAGCACGACATCGGCGAGCCACAGGCCGCGGTACACCGTGGGACCGGGCTGGAACTGAAACCGGCCGTCGACCGAATCGGCCACCTGGTACATATTCCGGATATTCGCATCGAGCAGAAATTGAATGCCGCTGTCGGGGATGACGA
>JAVBYH010000018.1 GCA_030824175.1 Bacteroidota bacterium
GGCGCCGCACCGGCCGCCGACGAGGAAGGTTTGAAGAGCAGGCCGAACATTGTGTTGTTCGACTGCTGCGCGTACGGAGGCGGCGTCAGCGCAATGATCTCATCGCCGATATCCCATCGTCCCTTCACTCCAGCGTCCTTCACGAGGAAACTCAGCACTGTCGCGTCTGATGCGTTTTCAATTTTGAACGGAACTTTCACGTAGACCGAGCCGGAGACCGGTTTCAGCGAATCGGCTCCCGCCGTGTACTGGCCGGCTGCCGTCGTGTCGCCCAGCGATTTCGTAAAGGTGATCTTCACATCGACCGGCGCGAGGCGCTGCGTTCCCACGGACGCCTTGTCCATCACGACGAGCACACCGGTGGGTTTGGTGCCCTGGAAGCTCGAGCGTGTCGAGTCGAGCACAAGCGTTTCGTCCTTCACGAACGGACGCACGCCGTCGAACACGGGATTATTGTCCTGACCCGCGGTGGCGACGCTGTTCACGATCGGATAATACTTGTACGACACCGTGTACGGCTCGTCCTTCTTCAGCACGCCTGCCTGCGCGCCCTTGATCTGGCCGCCCGCCGAGTCGACGACGATGAGCGCGGGGCTGATCGCCACGTTGCCTGCGTCGACAACCTGCACGCTCGACCGCACGATGTTGCGGTTCACCAATCCCGCGTAGAGGAGGTCGCGTCCAACGATCTTTTCGATCACCGGCGTATCGCTCAGAATGCTGTAGGCGATAACGCTGTCCGTGCCGCTCTTGACCTTCTTGAACGACACGTTGTACGAGTTGTTGCCGAGGGCCTTCTCGTTGAGAACCTGGAACGCAAGTGTTCCGGTCGCGCTCCCCTTTGCATGCGTCGTCGTCAGGCCTGTCGCGATGTCGGTCGCCGTGCTCACCATTCCCGAGGCCGGGTTGCCCGGAACCACAGACAGCGTGTTCACGTCGAATTTGTATTCCTGCGTCACGGCGTCGCGCGTGATGATGGCTTGCGTTTCCGTCGGGGGCAGCTTCAAGCTGGCCGAATACGTGCCATGGTCGAATGCCACGACCGCATAATAGTATGTTTTACCGTTCACGACGTTCGAGTCGACGAACTGATGACGAAGTCCACTCACGTCTCCGGGTGCGCCCATGTAATATTTCACATAGCGTCCCTGGAACTCGGCGGGATGGAAGCCGCCGTCGTATACCGCCTTGAGCGAATCGGACCACGGCAGATGCCATTGCGCGCCTTCGAGCGCCTTGCCGATGAAGGGCGTGCCGTTTCCGTCGGTGACCGTGTAGACGTCGCTAAACGTGAAATCCTCCGAACGATAGATCTTATAGCCTTCGAAATCGTTGACGTTCAAGAGCGGGTCCATTCCCTCTTCCGCGGCGGTGTCCCAATAGAGCGTCACGCGCTTATCTCCGGGGATCGCGACAACGTGCGGCTTCGGCGGCGGCTGTGCGAAGCGGTAGTTGGCTTCGAGCACGCGCTGTGCTGTCTCCGAGTTCAACAACAAGTCGGTGAGATTCTGTCCCATCATCAACGCGATGGAGAAGCGCTGACGATCACCCTGATGCAGCGTGAACGGTCCGCAGCCATAGAGGAAAATATTGTCGCCCGTCGGCGTCGTTCCGCCAGGCAAGGTCAACAGGTCGAGTCCCGTCGAATCCATGTCGGCGGAGATCTTGTCGTACATGAGGATGTCGTTCTTCGGACGGTTGTCGCCGCCGAACACGAGCGCCCAGAAACTCTTCAATCCGATCTGATCCGATTCGTTCACGTCGCGGAAACCGAAGTTCGGTTCGGAACCGAGCCATGTGCCGTCGCCGCCGATTTTCTGATCGGGCATGCCGTTTCCTTCGCCTTCGTCTCCCGTTCCTGCGATGCCGTCGATACCGACGTCGTCGCGCGTGACGTCCCAGTTCGCGTTCTCGTCGCCGGACCAGTGCGCCTTCGGATCGCCGTACATCGCCTTGTACTTCGCGATGTCCTTGATGTCGCGGGCGGCGTTTCCATTGTCAAGATACACGCCCCTGTCGTTGAACGGGCTTTCATCCTGGAGACCGTCGTCGTCGTTGTCCACCTGATCGCCGCTATTGGTCGGGCTTTCGAGGAATTTGTATCCGAAGTACCCGGGAGTGATGGTGGAGATGTCGCCCTTGTTGTCCGGATCCCATGCATAGACGAGGTTGCGCGAGCGGCCCGATGTGAGCACGCCGTTCACTTTCGTCAGGTCCACGCCGCTCTTGAAGACGGTTCCTTCGCGCGCGGGAATAAACGACGCCGCGTCGTCCGAATAATTGCTTCCGCCGCCGATGTGCGGATCGCCGAACATGCCGAAGAAGACGTTTCCGAGCGACTTCGGACTCGGATTCTCGACTGTGTACACGAGAAACACGATGTCCTCGGCGAGCGGGTTCGAATACTGGAATGTGCGGACTTCGAGGTTCACACCGAGACCACGCTTCGACGAATCATCCGGGAACGGATAATATTCCCATTCCTTCTTCGTCCAGTCGTCCACGGCGAAGTACACTTCTTCATCCGGCACCGTGGAGTTGCCGCCCAGGTACGAGGGATAGACATACTGGCCGAGTACGTTGTTGTACCACGATTCCGGCCATGAGGGCGGTTTCAGACGAAGATCGTTGCCGACCTTCGACCGGGCGCCCCAGCTGGCGATATCGGGTTGCCCCTGCGCGGAATATCCCACCTTGGGCAACCATCCCCATTTTCCGCCGTCGGGACCGTATTCGCCGTCGCCTGTGGCGTCGAAGCCCTCGCTGACGATCTTCACGGAGTCGATCGTCGATTTCGCCTTCGGCACCTTCGCGCCGACGAGCGGACCGAATTCGTACCCGTAACCCATGCCGTTCCAGACGAGATCGAGCACGTTCGCGGTGATGCCGGGCCGGCTGATGGACGACGTGTTGTAGATGATCGTCTTGACCTTGTTGCCCTGGATGACGAGGCTCTTGTTCTCGGACCGAACCCCTGATGCCTTCTCGAGGCGGTTCATGAAGCGGTCGCGGGATTTGTTATACTGCTGCAGCTGTGACGGCGTCAATCCTTTCGCGTCGGAGTGTTTGAAATCTATTTCCTTCTCCTGCGCCTGAAGCGACATCGACACTGCTGTTGCGAGAATCAGCAAACGAATGACTATTTTCATGTGGCACATTTCCTTTGTTGACAGATGTTCCGGATTAGAAGTATAACGACACGCCCAACCGCACCAGCCGCGGACGGCTGACATTGGTCGGGTTGACATAATAATTATCGATCGCCGACGCCGGGATCAATCCGGCCTGGCCCGCCTTAATGCGCGTCATGATCTGGCCGAACTGGTTCGGGTTGGCGACTTCATCGGCATTATAGAGCGCGCGGCCGCTGTTCGAGTACACATCCGTTTCGTTCTGGATGTCGAAGAGATTGTCCACAAGCAGGAACACGGAGCAGTTCAGATCGCTGAACTTGAAATATTTTTCGGCCTTCAGATCCACGGACCATTGGAACGGTTTCGTGGAGCTGTTCTGGACGAACTGTGTCTGCTGCAGCGAGAGGGCTGCCGGAATGCTCGCCGTGTAGGGCGACCCGGTGCGCAGACGCCAGATGGTGCTCACCGTGTAATTGTCCGTTTCGCCGAGGTTCAGTGTGGCGTTAAGCGTGTGCGCCCTGTCGAAATCGAGCGGCACGAGGAACGTCTCGGCGTTCTTGCCCGATTTCTCGCTGAAGAAGAAGTCCGCGACGGGTTCCGTGCGGTTGCCCTCGGACACGGCGAATGTGTAGTCGAGCGATCCGGAGAAGATGCTGCCCGGTGCGCGGCGCTGCAGCACGGAGACCGTGATGCCGCGCGAGTTCGCGTACGAGAGGTTTGTGTAGACGTTATACCGCTGGTCGCCCTTCGCCGTCACGACGAGCTGCGAGAAGAGGTAATCCTTCACGTCCTTGTAAAATCCGACGACTTCCATGCGGAGGTCGCTCGTGAAGCCCTGCGTGAGGCCAATCTCGTACTGCACGCTGCGCTGCGGTTTCGCGTCGGGATTGCCGAAGGACGGCGTCACGCCGTCCGGCGCGCGCCAGTTGGCGTTCCTATAGAGCGACGAGAGATTCCCAAACTGATAGAAATGCCCGTACGAGAATCGGATCACTCCCTGGTCGGTGATCGGATATGCGATGCTCACGCGCGGACTCACCGACTGCTTCACCGAAGCGTCCGTGAGGTCCTTCACAAGATAGATCGTGTCGCGGGCGGAATACGCGCTGCTCAGGTTCGGATTATACTTCCCGGCCGGATCGAAGAATTCATAGCGGAGGCCGGCGTTGAGGATGAGCGACTTCGAGAGCTCGATCTTGTCCTGCACGTAGGCCGAACCCTGGAGCGGCTCGCGGTTGTAATGCACGTAGCCCGAGGAGACATCGGGGATGTGCGGCACGGGGACGCGGCCGTCCGTGTACACGTCCTGGAATTTTGTGATCACCTTCGTCGGGTCTGCCGCATCGACGAACTGGAGCGTGTAGCTCTCGTAGTCGATCGTGTGCTTGCGCGCCTCGATGCCGAACTTCACCTCGTGCACGTCGAAGAGCTGCGCGACGACATCGAGTTTTCCGGAAATTGTTTCGGTGGAGCGGATCGTGCGGTCGAGCGAGACGCCGCCGGTGGTGAAGCTCGTCGTCGGAAGCTCGGTCTGATAGAACGACGGCAGATAGCGCGGATCGTTCCAATCCTCGTACGCCAGCGTCTTGCCTTCGTTGAAATTGTACGATCCTTTTAGCGTGTAGAACACCGTCGGCGAGATCGTGTGCGTCCAGTCGATCGAATGGATGATGCCGCGGTTGTAGTTCTCGGGACGGCCGTCGGGATTGAACCGGTACGAATTGTAGTAGTGAGCGTCCGATGTGGATGTCCCGGCACTCGTTCCTGCATTGGCCACGAGTTCATACTTCAATCGCATCGTCGCGGAGAATTTATACGCAAGGTTGCCCTGAATGTTGTACGATTCCGACGTGTTGAGCGGCACGAGCGCGCCGTCGCCGGTGGGAAGCGAATTCTTCACCGAGGTGTCGTTCGCGATCGGGTTGAAATAGTACGGGCTGCTTGCGGCGGCCTTTCTCGGGTCGGTGATCGAGACGATGTTGCCTGCCGTATCGGTCGTGGTGAACGTGCGGCCGAGCTGGTCGCGCGTTACATAGAAGTCGCTCGTGTTGTAGAGACGCGTGCCGTAGAGATAC
>JAVBYH010000390.1 GCA_030824175.1 Bacteroidota bacterium
CCGAACAGCCGCTTCGGATCCTTCAACAGCTCGAGGAAATCAATTTCTTCTTTTGGCCTGTTTTCCATGGAAATCCCAATTAATTTTAAGACTGGGCGAGATAAATCTCGCCCTACACTAGATGCGGAAATCGATGCCGCGCTGCAGCTTAGGATCGCCGATCGGCACAAGATTTTCTCTTTTTGCTTTAAACACAAATGTCAGCGTAATGAGTCCCACGATGAGGAGCGGGAAACCGAGCTCCTGCCAGCCGAGCATGACGGTGCGGCTGAAGGACGGCATGATGAGCCAGTACATGTCCACGATGTGCGCGAAGAAGATCCAGACGCCCATGAACTTCAGTTTCCGCGCGTCCATTTTCGACGGCTGCGAGAGGAGGACGAAGTACGGCACGAGGAACTTCGTGAAGATGAGCGCGAGGGACACATATTCCCATCCGTTCTTCCAGCGCGAGATGAACCAGAACGTCTCCTCCGGCACATTCGCATACCAGATGAGCATGAACTGGCTGAAGGCGATGTAAGCCCAGAAATTCGTGAACACAAACAGCAGTGTGCCCAGGCTATAATAATGGTCCTTGCCGAGGCCGGCCACGAGGTAGCCGCGTTCGTTGAGCGAAACGATGATGAACGTTGCGACGGCAAGCGCGCAGAGGAACGTCCCCGAGAAATAATAGACGCCGAAGATCGTCGAGAACCAGTGCGGCTCGAGGCTCATGATCCAGTCGATGGCGAAGAACGTGGTGGTCAGCGCGAACACGGGCATGAACGCCGTTGAGAAGCGGATGTTGATGCGCGTATACTTCTGGTCGCGCGTCGCATCCTGCTTGCGCGAGAAGTGCGTGAGCACCATGTAGAAGGCGATCCACAGCACCGCAAACACGACGTTGCGTATCGTGAAGAATTCGATGTTCAGGTACGGGGCCTTGCCCTGGAGGAGCGCATCCTTCGCGACGGCTTCGGAGTGAGTCCAATGAAAGACCTCGTGGAGGTTCGCGAAGAGCGGCAGCGCGAGCACGACGACGACGAACACGGTAGCTGAAAGGAACTCCAGCACACGCCGGAACGGCGTGCTCCAGACGGCGCCGGCGAGGTACTCGAGCGACACGTAGAACAGCGCGCCGACTGCGACGCTCGTCATGACGCTGAGGCCGATGATGTTGTTATAGAGACCGCGGGAGTGGTCGAGCATGAACGTCAGCGCGACGATGATCGCCCCGGCAATTGTCGCGGCCGCGCCGAACGCGGAGACCGACGACGGGAGCTCTTTTTTCTGATATGGTACCTGTGTGGTGCTCATTGCTGGTCGGACTCCTTTGCATTGAATGCCCGCTGCAGTGCCCGGACGTAGTGAACGACAGCCCAGCGTTCTTCGCGGCTGATCTGCGACGCGTATGACGGCATGATATTCTGTCCCTCCGTGATCACATGGTACACACTGCCGTCGGGCCATGTGCGCACCTTGTCCGAGTGGAGCGTAGGAGGATTCGGGAACTGTCCGCGGAGCCGGCTGTCGCCCTTGGCGAAATTGCCGTGGCAGGGGCTGCAGAATGTCAGATATTTTTCCTTCCCGAGGGCGAGCACCTTTGCCGTCGGTTGGAGCGGGTTGACGAGTGATTTTCCCGCCGAGTCGGCCATGCCCTTGTACGGGTACGGTGTGAACCCGCGCGCCACTGTGCCCGCCACGACGGGACGCATCATGCGAGAGTCGGGATACTGTTCCGTCGTCTGCTGCGGCTTGAACTTGTTCTGGTTCATCATCCAGTCGAATGGCGGCATGTACAGCACCACGTTCATCGTGCCGTATGTCGCGGCCGAGACGAGCAGGGCGACGCCGGCGAGGAGGGCGAGGAACTTCGGATCGAATGTTTTCCACGTATGGTTCAGCTCGGCTTCGTCATAGCAGACGGGAGCTACGGTCCGCGGGTGAAGCGATGTGAGGAGCGCGGTTACCGCGGCCTCGTCGAACTTCGGATCGTCGGCCTGTATGCTGATGCCGAACGTGTCGCACGACACGGCCTTCATGTAGGGCGTGTCGTGCAGCGGATGGCTGTTGTTAGGGAATTTGAAGAAGAACGCGATGAGGGAACCGATCGTGACGAGCACCGCCGAAAGCACCGTGATCTCGAACGTCACGGGCACGAACGCGGGCCACGAGAAAAACGGCTTGCCGCCGATGACGTTGGGATAGGCTGCCATGAAGACCCAGGAGATGAACGCGAAGACACCGGCGCCGCCCATGAGGCCCGCCCCGAGCGTGATGAAACCGAGTTTCGAATCCTTCAGGCCCATCGCGTCGTCCATGCCGTGCACGGGGTACGGCGTGTGGATGTCGTAGCGTTTGTAGCCGGCCTTCCGGACGGCCTCGGCGGCATGGATGATACCGTCGGGAGTGTCGAACAGCGCCGTGACAGAGTATAATAAAGGTGTATTCATTGGAAACGGTAATGTGAAAAATGAGATGCTATATGGTCGCTCTCCCCCTAACACGCGTCCCGATCAGTGATGATCGGGCTGGGCACCGGGAAGCACTGCTTTTATCTCCGACATCGATACCACGGGAAGCACGCGCACGAACAGGAGTACGAGCGTGAAGAACAGACCGATGCTGCCGATGAACACGCCGAAGTCGATCGCCGTCGGCATGTAATGCCCCCAGCTCGAGGGGAGGAAGTCCCTCGATAGCGACGTGACGACGATGACGAAACGTTCGAACCACATGCCGATGTTGACGATGACGCCGATGATGAACATGCCGATGATATTCGTCCTGACCTTCTTGATCCAGAACAGCTGCGGGAAGATTACATTGCACGACACCATCGTCCAATACGCCCACGCATAGGGACCGAGCGCGCGGTTGAGGAACACGAACTGTTCGAGCGGGTTGCCGCTGTACCACGCGATGAAGAATTCCATCGCGTAGGCGTAGCCCACGATGCTGCCGGTCAGGAGCATCACCTTGTTCATGTTCTCGAGATGGTTGAGCGTGATGATGTGTTCGAGCCCGAAGAATTTCCTGGTGACGACGAGCACGTTCTGCACCATGGCGAAGCCGCTGAACACGGCGCCGGCCACGAAGTACGGCGGGAAGATCGTCGTGTGCCAACCGGGGATCACCGAGACGGCGAAGTCGAAGCTGACGATCGTGTGCACAGAGAGCACAAGCGGCGTCGAGAAGCCGGCGAGGATGAGGTATGCCTTCTCATAGTGCTGCCAGTGGCGGTTCGAGTGACGCCAACCGAGGCTGAAGATCGAATACGCGATCTTCTTGATTTTACTCTTCGTTCGGTCGCGCAGCATGGCGAAATCGGGGATGAGGCCGATGTACCAAAACACGAAGGACACGGTGAAGTACGTCGACACGGCAAACACGTCCCAGAGCAGCGGAGACGTGAAGTTGACCCAGATGCCGTGCTGGTTCGGATACGGCAGCAGATAGACGGCCGCAAGCCAGGGACGCCCCGTGTGAATGAGCGGGAAGATCAGCGCACACATGACCGCGAAGATCGTCATGGCCTCGGCGAACCTGGCGATGCCGGTGCGCCATTTCTGCCTCAGCAGGAACAGGATCGCGGAGATGAGCGTCCCTGCGTGGCCAATGCCGACCCAGAAGACGAAGTTCACGATATCGAAGCCCCAGCCGACCGGCTGGTTCACCCCCCAGACGCCGGTGCCTTTATAGAAGAGCCAGGAGACGGAAAGCACTCCGATCCCGAGCATGCTCCCGGTGATAGCCAGGCCTATCCACCATCCTCTGGACGGTTTCGAATCTATCGGCGCGGTGATCACCTCGTCTATCGATGCCGCCGACGGGGTTCCTGCAACTGCGGGATGTTCGAGGGTATAATCAATTGCACTGTTCGACACTATACATTCTCCGTAGTTATGCCTTGTTGGTTATACGTTCTTCAACCGTGCCGTGTATGTCACGTTCGGACGCACATTGAGTTCCTCGAGCACGCCGTAGGCGAGATCGTGCTGTAATGCCAGTGCAACGGCGGACGTCTTGTCGTTCATGTCTCCGAAAACGATCGCCTGTGCGGGGCACGCCTGCTGGCACGCCGTGACGACATCGCTGCCCTTGAGCGTGCGGTTTTCGGCCGTGGCGACCTGGCGCGCCTCCATGATGCGCTGGATGCAGAAGGTGCACTTTTCCATGACGCCGCGCGACCGCACGGTGACTTCGGGATTGTGCATCATGTTCAGCGGCGTCTCCTGTTGGATGCCGTCGGCGAATTCGTCCCGAAAGTCGTAGAAGTTGAAGCGTCGCACTTTGTACGGACAGTTGTTCGAGCAGTATCGCGTGCCGACGCAGCGGTTGTACGCCATCTGGTTGAGTCCGTCGGCGCTGTGGGATGTGGCGACCACGGGGCACACGTTCTCGCACGGCGCGTTGTCGCAATGCTGGCAGAGCATCGGCTGCACGCTCACCGTCGGATCCTCCGGAGTGCCCGAGAAGTACCGGTCGATGCGTATCCACGCCATGTCCCTGCCGCGATTCACCTGGTCCTTACCGACGACGGGTATGTTGTTCTCGACGTTGCACGCGGCGGTGCAGACGCCGCAGCCCGTGCACTTGTTCAGGTCGATGGACATCGCCCATTTCACGCCTTCGTACTCGATGTTCTTCGTGATCGTCGTCGGAAGATGCCGTTCCTCGCGGACGAAGTCGGGATGCTCCTCGTACTCGGCGAGCGTGCCTTCGCGGATGATCTCGCGCTTGATGTGCAGGTCCTTCACGAACGTATCGTCGAGCGAATGCTGCTCCTGCGTCGAGACGAGCTCGTATGTGCCGTTCCCCTTCGCAACCGTCGCGTTCGAATAGATCCACGGCGACACGCCGCCGGCCTTCGAGAGCAGGACCTGGGCATCGACGCCGACGCCGGTGCCGATAGTGCCGGCGATCGTGCGTCCGTACCCGAGCGCGACCGCGACGACGTTCTGCGCCATGCCGGGCTGCTCGTACACCGGGAGCGCACACGTCGCGCCGTGTGCGGCGACCGTGATGATGTCGTAGTTCTTCACGCCGAGGGCGCGCGCGGTGGCGGGCGAGATCGCCGCGTAATTGTCCCACACCACTTTCGACGCCGGATGCGTCATTTCCTGGAGCCAGCCGTTGTTTGCGAAGCGGCCGTCGCCGA
>JAVBYH010000019.1 GCA_030824175.1 Bacteroidota bacterium
ATCTGTATATCCTCCTCTATACGATGGAAGGCAAATGTCTCGCCCACGGCGCCAATCCGAAGATCGTCGGAAAGGACATGCTGGACATGAAGGATGCCGACGGCAAATTGTTCGTGCGTGAACGCATTGAGATCGCAAAGACGAAGGGCAAGGGATGGCAGAATTACAAATGGACGAATCCATTGAGCAAAAAAATCGAAGACAAGGTCACCTATATTCAGAAGGTCGGGGATGTGATCGTGTGCTCGGGCGCGTACAAGAAATAATCGCATGGCCAGAGCACCGGAGGGCGGCCTGCCCTCCGGTGCTGTTGTACGTATTGCTCACGAAACACACTACCGGGAGTTGACCATGCGAGTGATCGCTAACTTAGGGCTGAAACTAAAACTGCTGACGGCACCTGGTGTCGTCGTGGCGTTTTTAGTGGTCACAGTGATCGTTTCAATCGTCGGCGTGAACATCCAACAGAACTCCGTCGAAGTGATTTTCACCGAACGCTACACGACATCGTTGAAACTTGCGGCGATCAACAAATCGTGTGTGCGCGTGCACGGGGAGGTCTACAAGCTGATCACGTGGGGACGCGCGGAGTATGAGGCATCACGGCTCGACGCGGTCGGCAGTGAACAGATCAAGGCGATGGACGGGATCATTGCGTCGTTCAAGACGATGCACGAGCGGGCGTCGACGGAGGAGACGAAAGCGAAATTGTCGGCGGTGCTTGCACAGGTGCACGATTATAAAAGCGCTCTCGTGACGGTGATCGATTTTTCAACGATGGACCTGAATGCCGCCACGTTCGCGATGGAGACGGCGCAGGATAAGTATATGAAGCTCGCACAATCGCTTCAGGAGCTCGAATCGCAGGATTATAAGGCGAGCGAAACCCTGTTTGAGCGATCGACGACGAATTACTATCGCGTCATCATCGCTGTTCTTGTCTTCGCGCTTGCGGCGATCGTCTGTTCGCTGCTATTGTCCCTGTACATCAGCCGCATCATCACGGTGCCGATCCTCGCACTCGAGGCCGGCGCGGAACGGGTGACAGCGGGGGATACCGATGTGGCTGTCGAGGTGGAGACAACGGATGAGATCGGAAAGCTCAGCAAGTCGTTCAACCAGATGGTCGACCATATCCGCATGAGCGAACAATTGCTGAAGCGCGAAAAGGAAAGCGTCGAGAAAAAAATCGAAGCCGCAGTCGCCGCATCAGAGGATGAGACGCAATATTTGAACGGCTGCGTATCGGAGCTCCTCGCCGAAATGGAGCATTTCGCAGACGGAGATCTGACGGTGGCAGTGACGCCCCGTAAGGACGATGCGATCGGCACACTCTTCGAGGGATTCAACCGCGCGGTGACGCATATCCGGTCGATCATACAGAATGTCGCGGAGGCCGTGTCGGCCACGGCGAGCGCCAGCAGCCAGATCTCATCGAGTACTGAAGAAATGGCCGCCGGTGCGCACGAGCAGACGCAGCAGGCGAGTGAAGTGGCATCTGCAGTTGAAGTGATGACGAAAGAGATCCAGGAAACGACGCGAAATGCGGGAATGGCGGCCGAGACGGCACGGCAGGCCGGAGAGACGGCGAAAGAAGGAGGCCGAGTGGTGCTCGAAACGATCAGCGGCATGGGCCGGATCGCCGCTGTGGTGAAGGAATCGGCAGACACCGTCGTTGCTCTCGGCAGGTCGTCCGACCAGATCGGCGAGATCATCCAGGTCATCGACGATATCGCGGACCAGACGAATCTGCTCGCCTTGAACGCCGCGATTGAGGCGGCCAGGGCCGGTGAACAGGGACGCGGTTTTGCCGTCGTCGCCGATGAAGTCCGAAAGCTCGCCGAACGCACAACGAAGGCGACGAAAGAGATCGCTGGGATGATCAAACAGATACAGAAGGACACACATATCGCCGTGTCGTCCATGAGCCAGGGAACGAAGGAAGTCGAATCCGGCAGAGCGATGGCCGATCGGGCGGGGACATCGCTCAAGGAGATCATCAACGGAGCCGACAGAGTGGTCGAGATGGCGACAAAAGTCGCCGAGACGAGCCAAGAGCAGGCCGGGGCGAGCGAGCAGATCGCGCGGAACATCGAGGCAATTTCATCGGTGACGCAGGAGTCCGCCTCCGGCACGCAGCAGATCGCCCGCGCCGCGGAAGATCTGAACCGGCTCACGCAGAATCTCGAAGAGCTGCTGCAGAAATTCACCCTCGCATCCGCCGCCGGCGGGCGGTCGGCAACGAAAGCGAGAACGCCGGGATCGCAACGGTTGTTGTCGCGCCGCTGACGATCGTGCGCGAGCGCATTTATAGAGAAAAGCCCTGCAACACACGCACCTCGTTTCTCATGAGAGCATGGCGTCGCCACCCTGCCTTGTACATAGAAGAATCCATCAATGACAGCAGAGATATTGCTTCTCGGTGACTCACGGAGCATGCGTTTTGATTTCATCAACATGCTCCTGGGCGTTTCGCTCATGCCGGGGGAAGAGGCGCGTCCTGACCTCCCGGTGATCCGGCTCCATGCAAGCACGCCGTCGGGTATATGGCTGAAGCAGCCTGAGTGCGCGTACTCGCTGACACCGCTTGCATGGTGGAGGGAGGCGCCGGAAGAGTGGTCTGCCTACGAGCATGTAGGGGTAACGATAGAGGGGCATAGCTTTTTCGATACAGGCATCGTCGTGTGGGATACGCCGGAACCTCTGCCCGGGCGGACGAAACATGAAGAACGTTTCCAGGCCTTCCTCACGGAGAAACAGGAAGCGGTGTCATCCGCGTTATTTTTTGTCTCCGGCAAACTCGAACCCGAGTGCGTTGAATTCCTCAAACGATGGCCGCTCCTTCTGAGGCGGACAACGATCCTTCTCTTTATCACCGAACGGAAATCGGAAAACGAATGCCAGTTGATCGAGTCATCGATCAGGGATGTGGCGAAGAGGGAATTGAACAACGTTCCGGTGAAGCTGTTCTATGCCGGCGATGTCTTCGAAGAATTCCACATGCTCTCGCATGAGATGCGGCCGAATTATTCGGATGCGGAACTGGCGCAGCGGTGGAAAGAGATACGCGGCGACACAGACGGGATGGCGCGGAAGTATAGTTCGAAAACGACGGGTTCCCAGATCTCCGAGCTCCTCGAAAAGACGGTGGAGTGGGAGGAGATCGATTACCATCTCGTCGCCGATGAGGTGCTGCGGCAGTATGCCAACAACAATGTTACCGGGGCCCAGTATGAACTCGGAACGCGGTTGATGGAGCAGGATGAATATACCGAAGCCATACAATACTTCCGGATGCTTGCGGACAAGGATCACGCGGAGGCGATGTACAATCTTTCCCAGTGTTATTTTGAAGGGAAAGGAGCGGCACAGAACATCGAGTCGGCCGTGAGGTGGACGCGCGCCGCGGCGGATGCGGGACATTCGCAAGCGCAGTTCCTGATGTTCACGCTCTTGTCCACGGGCGAACACATGAAGCAGAACGGCGCCCAGGCCGTGGAGTTTCTTAAAAAAGCGGCGTATTCAAATCACGTGCGGGCATGCAGCAGATTGGGTGAGTTGTATCTGGCCGGCATCGATGTTGCCGTCAACTACGACCTCGGCATAAAATTCCTGACGATCGCCGTCGACGCCGGTGATGCGGATGCGATGGTGATGCTTGCCGCGAGTTATAAAAAGGGGTACGGCGTGAGGAAGGATGCCGTGGAGATGTACCGGCTCCTGGAGCGGGCCGCAGCGTTAAACCAGCCGGACGCACTCGTCGCGCTTGGTGATGCGTACTTGCGCGGAACGGACGTGACGGCCGATCCCATCAAGGCATTCCGGTATTTTCTGAAGGCTGCGGATGTCGGCGCTGCCGATGCACAGATGCGCGTTGGAGCATGCTATGAAAAGGGGGATGGTGTTGCCGCCGATATCGGGAACGCCCTGCGCTTTTATACGAAGGCTGCAGAGCAGGGGGATGCCGAGGCGCAGTGCTATCTCGGATCCGCATTCCGCAGTGGCGTCGTTGTGGTGAAGGATCTTCAGAAGGCCCGCCATTGGCTTACACTGGCGTCGGCGTCGGGGAACACACGGGCGCAGGAGCATCTCGCCGACATGGACCGCGATACGCACGCGAATGACGGAGCGGTGACGGGAGACAAATGCTTCGTTGTCACGGCTTCATTCGGGGACGAGCAGGGACCGGAGGTGATTTTTTACCGGAATTTCAGAGACGCCGTCTTGCTCCGCCGCGCCGCGGGGCGGTTCTTCATTGCCGCCTACTATCGCATCGGACCGTCGCTCGCACGAATCCTCACACACAATACGCTGCTCCGCAAGATCGCGCGAGTACTGCTCCGGCACCTCAGACGGGAGATCACACGATGGCGGATTTATTTGTAGAATGTACAACTCGTGATTGCATTAGTGAGTGAAATTTCATAGTATTTTAAAAGAACATATCCTGGCAGGATTATTGTCGGTAACTGTGTTGAAGGACCTTATCACGCGTTATCACATGGGTTGCCGCAATGGGACTGGGTCAGACACTTTTAACGATCATGGCAATGGTGCTGATGGGACGGATGATCGTCAGCACAAACGCCTCCGTTGTTAACACCGGATCCGTCAAGGATATGGCGGAATACCGCATCACGGCCACATCGCTGGGCACATCGGCCATAGAATCCGCGACCTCGCTCGCCTTCGACGAAGCGTCCGTCGATACCTTCATCACAGCGACACGCATCAACGAATTAACCGCATCGGGCCAGCTCGGTCCGGAACTCGGCGAGACGACACCCACGCTCTTCAACGACGTCGACGATTATAACGGATATTCCCGCACCGACACCATTCCGAATTCGGCCATCTTCACGACATCAATGAAAGTGAACTATGTGAATGTCGCGGCGAATACTATGGCACCGACGACGACGAAGACATTCAACAAGATGATCACCGTTTATGTAACGAGCGATTTTCTCGTGGACTATACGACAACACCGCCCAAACCGGACACGCCCACGTTCCGTACTGTGTTCAGTTATTGGTATTTCTGTTAGCGGGAGAAGCATGGGATCGCAAACAATCATAGATATTATCGCGTCGGCCTTCGTCTTCGGGGCACTCCTGCTGAATGCGTTCCAGTTGAATTA
>JAVBYH010000131.1 GCA_030824175.1 Bacteroidota bacterium
TGTTCCCGCACGTTCTCGGCCGATGCATCCGCAGCCGTTTGTTTTTCGTCGAGATGTTTTGCCTTCGCCCTGTCCGCCGCGGGGGCGATGCGTTTCGCGATGGCGCCGATGTTCGGCGGCACATCGCCTCCGGCGATCGTCGCCTTCACCGCTCCGCAGTGCGTATGGCCGAGCACGACGAGGAGCTTCGCATGGAGATGTTCCGCAGCATACTCGATACTGCCGAGCGTCACCGAATCCGCCACATTGCCCGCGTCGCGTACGATGAACAGCTGCCCGAGCGTTTCGTCGAAGAGGAGTTCGGGCGCAACGCGAGAATCCGAACAGGCAAGGATGATCGCGTACGGCTTCTGGCCGGCGACGAGTTCCTCACGCTGCTTGCCGAAGTTTTTCGCGGAGAGTTTTCCGCTGACGAATCTCATATTCCCCTGTTTGAGGCGGTCGATGTATTCCTCGGTCTCGGCTTCGTTGCGGCCGCCGGTCTGGGCTCTATGCCCCGTCTTCACCGACTCACCCTTTTCATCGGCCATGGCATTGATCTTCGCCATCAGCATCGCCTTGTCCATCTTCCGTTCGATCGATTCTTTTTCTATCTGCTGCTTCAGGTCGGTGCCGAGCTTTTGGATCATGTCCATGATCTTTTTTGTATCATCGCAATAAGCGGAGGAGGACGAGAGTGTCAGAACGGCGAGTGCAATCAGGATTCTTTTCATGTGGTTTCCAGTCGTATGATGTCTTGAAGCAAGATGCAATAAATACGCCAAACTATGCGGGAGAGTGCACCCCAAAACCCTTAAATTCAATTGAATAAACGGATGTTGGGCTTGTTTCGGATGCACGTTGGGTGAACGGGATCATCCGTTGTGGCTCTATTCAGCCACCGTGCTACTATTCTCCGCTCTGCCCGTATTTCGGCGGCCCCTTTGCGTTTATTATAGAATTATTTTACATTTGCTACACTTCAAGAAGGAGGGATCATGGAGACACGCTGTTTATGCGATAAGGATATTTATCCGGCCGATGATGTCGTGGCTCACTTTCTCGGCAGGGCGAAGCCGGCATGGGATGCGTTCGGAGACATGGTGAAGAATGACTATCCGTCGCTCACGGCCGAGTGGAGATACTATAATGACGGCAAGAGCTGGCTCTGCAAGGTGACGCAGAAGAAAAAGACCTTCTGTTGGATTAGCGTGCACGAGAATCATTTTAAGACGACGTTCTACTTCGGCGACAAGGCGGACGACGTCATCATGCACAGCGCCGTCGGCGATGAGGTGAAGGCGCAATGGCGGGACAACAAAAAGATCGGTGCCATCAAACCGATCACGCTGACAATAAAAAAGAAGGCCGATGTAAAATCCATACAATCCCTGATCGAGATCAAAGCCCTGATAAAATAACCTGACACCGAAAGCGTACAATGGGAGATCGGATACGAACAAGCGAGGAGACCACAACGGGGCTCGTGCTGAGAACCATGGTGCCGGCGGACTGGACGTATGTCGCCGACATTTACCGGCAGGGCATCGAAACGGGCAACGCCACGTTCCAGGAGACGATCCCGTCGTGGGAAGAATGGGATGCCGGAAAGATCAACGCGTGCAGGATCGTCGCCGCGATGGACGGGACGATCGCGGGATGGGCCGCGCTCTCGCCCGTGTCGGGAAGATGCGTGTATGCCGGAGTGGCTGAGGTGAGCGTCTATGTTTCGAACGCTCAGAGGGGCCGGAAGATCGGCACGCGGCTGCTCGAACGTCTCATCGCCGAAAGCGAACAGGAGGGATTCTGGATGCTGCAGGCCGGCATCTTCCCTGAAAACACGCCGAGCCTGAAGATCCACGAGGCCCTCGGATTTCGGCGTGTTGGGAGAAGGGAAAAGATTGGGAAGCAGAACGGGAGGTGGAGAGACATCCTTCTGCTTGAACGCAGAAGCCGAAGTGTCGGAGTCGAGTAAATCGGCTGCCGTTGAACGATGGACGCCCACACAGACCTGAGGGGACATGTACCCATGCACACGCCATACATCATCCTTGCCATTCTTTTTATCGCATCGCTTGTTATCCGCACAGGATATGAACAGCTGAAGGATGCGGGAAAGATCGATCCGGAAAACAAGCGCGTGTTCGCCTTCATCTTCTGCGTCATGTGCGTTCTCTGGGTGTCCTGGTTTCAGCTCTGCACGCTCGACCCGATCTTACTGAATCTGCCTTCGGCGGTTCGATGGGCCGGCCTTGCGATGTTTGTGGGGGGGATGATGCTTGCACTGGGTGCCTTGTTTCAACTCAGGGGCCTTGAGAACATCGACCACCTCGTTACATCCGGATTGTTTGCGCGGCTTCGTCATCCGATGTACACCGGCTTCATGCTGTGGATAGCGGGATGGAGTGTGTTTCATGATGCGGTGCTGAGCCTCCTCATCGGTCTGGCGGGGATCGCGAATATCCTGTATTGGAGACGCCTGGAGGAGAATAGATTGTTGGCGAGGTACGGCGAAACGTACCGGCGCTATTCACAGGGAACATGGTTCTAAGGATCATAAGGAACGCATGAAAAGCACCGCGGCGCAGCGTGAAGCAAGGGGATATGCAACAGAAAGAGCCGTCAACGGATGCCGACACGCGTCGACCGAGGACATCCATGCGCTCCTTCGTCACAGCGATGCGGTGCAACGAACCATCGCCGCCGTCCTCATCGGTGAGCGGAAAGACGATGATGCGCTGCCCATGCTGTGCGCCGCCCTGCAGACCGAAACAAAATTGTACACGAAGTTGGCACTGTGCCGCGCGATCGGACAATTCGGCGCCGCCGCGCTGCCCCTCCTCCTTCCGCTTCTGGGCCGCATCGGCGGGAACCAGCATACGGCGGTCCGTGCGATCGATCTGAAGAAACGATCGTTCCCGCTTCCGCGCGATATCGTTTCGAGGATCATCATACGCATCGGGCCCGCGGCGCTTCCCTCGCTCGAGTTCATCGTCGAACACGGATCGCGCGAACAGATGCTCGAGGCGATCGATGCCATCGGCCACATCGCGTTCACGCGAAGCAATTATCGGAGCGAGGCCGTGCTCATGCGATTGTACGCCTCGTCTGCCGACGATATGACGAGATGGAAGGTCATCCGCGCATTCCAGTCTTTCGTGAGCGCCGACGTCGAATCGGTGTTGAGAGCCGTTCTCGCCGCCGGCGGCAATGAGATCCTGGAAGCGGAGGCGCGTCGAAGCCTCGACCGGCTGAAACGACGACGAACCGGCGAACTATTTTGATTTTTCTCCTGTTTTTGAATGAGACTCGATCAACGACAGACATCGACGGCACTGCCGCGATGTTCGGACGGTTCTTAAGAACACGCGCAATCTCACAGATAGGGTGGGGAAATGGATATCTCGATACTGGACGGAACGAATTACTTCAAGGGACTGCTGCTGCTCATCAGGAAGGACCGTAAGGTCTCCGATCCCGAAGTGCAGTTGATGATGCGCATCGGGAAGACCCTGGGCTTCGAGCGTGAGTTCTGCGAGAATGCGATCACCGAGATACTTGAAAACGAACATATCGTCGATGCGCCTCCCGAATTTTCGTCGGAGGGGATCGCGAAGAAGTTCATTAAGGATGGACTGGGGATCGCGTTGTCTGATGAGGAATACCATTCAGCGGAGGAGGAGTGGCTGCTGTCTGTCGCCAGGGTGAACGGCCTGGATCCCGAATGGTTTCGTGAAGAAAGTTCCGGGGCGGCGGAGCGGAAACATCTGCCTGTCCGGATGGAAGTCGACGACCTGACGCTCACGTATTCCTGAGCGCCCGTCCTTATTTCATCAGCATCATCTTCCGCATGTGCGTGAAGCGACGCGCAGGATCCGTCGTGCTCGCCGCTTCCATGCGGCAGAGATACATCCCCGAGGCTGCACGGGCATTCCACTCGACTGTCTTCCACCCCGATGTGAGCACCCCCTCTGCAAGGACCGCGACGACGCGTCCGAGAACGTCGATGACCTGCACGTTCACGCGGCTCTCTTCCGGCAACGTGAAGCGGATCGTCGTGGACGGGTTGAACGGATTTGGAAAGTTCTGGTCGAGCGTGTATGCGGCGGGAACGGCGCCACTCTGCGACACCTGCGTTGCGGGGCCGCGCAGAGTGAATGATGTTTGAGCGTCGCCTGTGTCGTTCGGCACGAAGAAGTGCTCCCCCCAGCGAATGAACGAGGCGCGGTTGGAAAACAATCGCATCCCGTTCGTATCATGCGGCTCCGCGGCGTAGCTTACCGCCATAAATGATGCGTCGGTCTCGATCGGGAACGGGAGGCCGGTGTTCGTGATGACGACAGTTTTCGACTCCTTCTGCGAGAAAATGACATCATACCTTCCGTATTTTTTCCGCCTGCCGTCGATCGTATATAACACATACGGATCGGCATCGCCGTTCCGTCTGACGGTCTCCGCGTGCTGTTCGGGGAGGCTCGGATCGGCTTCAAGGATTGTCAGCATCTGTCCGTAATTATCGGCGAAGCCGCAGGCAGTCTTCAGCGCGGCGTGAAAATACGTCGCCCTCGGCGCGCCGGGGGCGATGAGATCGTCCGGCGCCTGATGCACTCCCGCCTCGAGGGCCGAATGGCCGGCGATTGTCCCTCCGAGCGCCGTCGTGTTCACGCGGAGCACGGGACCCGATCCGCCCGCGTTCCATCGCTGTTCCCCGTTCCTCTCCGACACGAGCCCATTGGAAAGCGCTGCGCTGTGCGTTGGATTGTTGCCGTTGTTGCCATGGACGTATGACACCGCGTACTGCAGTCTCGCGTTCGTTCGCCTTACATCATCCCTCACGACGAGATAGGCATTGTTCACAAGCAGGAATTTTCGGTCGACGATGCCGAACTTCTCCCCGTGGTCTTTCCATGTCGCATGCAGCGAGTTGCCGTAATCGTACGGAAGATTCCCGGCGGCGAAGTAGAGCGCGAGAGCCTGGTCCGATGCGTTCACCCGCTTCGATCCGTAGAGCTCCATGGTGACGGCGGCGAAACTGAAATCGGGCGTATGACTGCTATTCGTGATCCAGGCATCGGCCGCGGGTGGCGAAGCGATATCGCGGTTGGGAGCGTCGTCGTTCACCGTGTCGAGCACGATGGGGCAGACGGTGTTATGCG
>JAVBYH010000413.1 GCA_030824175.1 Bacteroidota bacterium
TCGTAGCTCAACAGGCTCTCGAGGAAATATGTGAAGGCCGTCGATGTGAGCGTGGGCATCGAATCGGGCCAGGATTATTCGACAGGCACCGCCGAGAACCGAACGCAGCTCCAGCTCGCGCTCTCGAAATCGCTGTTCGACGAACGTGTCACAGTGCAGGTGGGCGGCAACGTCGACCTCGAGGGGCGAAGAAGCCAGCAGAACTCGCTCAACAGTTTTTCAGGAGACATCAAGGTCGGGTACAAGCTCACCGAGGACGGCCGGTGGCAGCTGCTCGTCTTCCGTCAACAGGCGTACGAAGGCGTGATCGAGGGCGACCTCACCGAAACAGGTGTCGGCATCGTGTTCACGATCGACTACGATACGCTCGTCGGATTCACGCTCAAACCCGTCGGCATGACATCCGAAAAGGAATCGAAGTAAATGCACATACTCAACCTCCGGCTGAGTCCGCTCGTTCTTGCCGCCCTGGTTATGGCGGCCGCGCACCTCTCGGGCTGCAGCGGAACCTCGTCGCTGCAGAAGGGCGAGACCCTGTACACAGGTTCGGAACTGACACTCACCTCGGCGGGCGACGTGCCGGAAGAGGGCGACCTCACTGCGGCGCTTGAACAACAACTGTCTCCCGAGCCGAACGGCAAATTCCTCGGACTCTTCACGCTCAAATTGTGGCTGTACGATCGGGGAATCTTCAAGGAAAGCCTCGGCGAGCCGCCGGTGCTGCTGCAGACAGTGTCTCCCGACCGCGTCGCCGCGCGGATGAAGACGATCCTCGAAAACAAGGGATTCTTTCTCGCCACCGTGGGCTATACAATTCATGAAGCCGATCAACGGGCCGACATCGAATACACAATCGCCGTGACCGCTCCGTATCGCATCGGCAGCCTCGCCGTCTCGGGGGACAGCACGCTTCTGCTGGACTCGATTCGGGCCGTGATGCCGCAGACCCTCCTTCATTCGAACGAACCGTTCGACGTCGCATTGCTGGCGAAGGAACGCGAACGCATCGACGGTGCCCTGAAGGACAGGGGATTCTTTCATTTCACGTCCGAGTATCTCTATTTCCAGGCTGACAGCACCGCGGGAGACAGGACCGTCGACCTCACGCTGACCGTGAAAAAAGGAATTCCCGCCGAGGCCAAGCGCGTCTATGAGATGGGAAACATTTACGTGTATTCGGGATATACGCTCACGCGCGACACCGTCGCGATCATACCGGGGGATACGGTGACTGTCGGCGGTTATCACTACATCGACCTCGATAATAAATTCGACCCGGCGTCGGTGATACGATCGATCTTCCTGCAGCAAGGGCGGCACTACCGCAAGGAGGACCACGATCTCACATTGAACAGGCTCATGAATCTCGGCGTCTTCAAATTTGTCAACATCCGCTTCGAAGCCGCCGATTCCGCCGGCGTCCCGCGCCTCGATGCGCACATCTATCTCACTCCCCAGCTCCTGAAAACGATCCGGTTCGAGCTGCAGGGCGTTTCGAAGTCGAACAATTTTGCCGGTCCCGCGTTCAATTCCAGCTATCAGAACAAGAACCTCCTCAGCGGAGCGGAACTCTTCAAGCTGAGCCTCGACGCCAGCTTCGAAACATCGATCAGCAGCACCGAGGCGGGGAGCTCGTATCAGGCGGGCATCAGGACGGAACTGCAGCTGCCGCTGTTCATCACGCCGTTCGGCGCCGTGAATGTCACCACACGGTTCGTCCCCAAGACCCGGTTCGCGTTCGGTTTCCGCATGCTCGACCGGCTGAAGTATTACCAGATGATGACCGCCGACGCGGAATTCGGGTACACGTGGCGCGAAACGGTACTGAAAGAACACGAGCTTAATCCGTTCGCAATCACCTTTGCACATCTGACGAAGCGGACGGAGGCGTTCAACGCGCTGCTCGCAACGAATCCGCTTCTCGAACGAAGCTACGAGGAACAGTTCATCGTCGGAGAGAATTATACGTTCACATACAACGACCAGCTCGACGAATCGAGGAAGAACCACTTGTATTTCAAAGGGGGCGCGGATTTTTCGGGGAACATCCTCTATGCCGTGCAGTCCCTTCTCTCCGGACGAAAAGGAACGCCGGACAATCCGAAGAGGATCCTTGGCAAGGTGTATTCGCAGTTTTCAAAATTCGACATCGATCTCAGGCATTACTATCACGCAGATAACCGAATGCTGCTCGCGAGCAGGATCATTGCAGGGGCGGGATTTGCGTACGGCAACTCTTCCACGCTTCCGTATGTGAAGCAGTACTTCATCGGAGGCAGCAACAGTCTGAGAGCCTTCAATGCGCGCACGCTCGGCCCCGGTTCGTACATCATGCCGGACAGCCTCGCCTCAGGGGTGTTCACCGACCAGGCGGGCGACATCAGGCTCGAGGCGAATCTCGACCTGAGATTTCCGATCTATGGGTTTGTGCAGGGGGCGGTGTTTCTCGATGCGGGGAACATCTGGCTCGTGCGCGAGGATCGTGCGCGTCCCGGCAGCCGGTTCTCCACGCGCACGTTCCTGGATGAGATCGCCGTCGGCACCGGATTCGGCGTCCGATTCGACCTCTCGTTCTTCGTGATCAGGTTCGATCTCGCGTGGCCGCTGCGTGTCCCGTCGCGTCCGTCGGGCGACCGCTGGGTCCTCGACAGGATGCGCGTATGGGACCCCGACTGGATGAAGGACAATCTCGTCCTTAACGTGGCCATCGGCTTCCCGTTCTGACCAGGGCTCTTAAAATCCCCATAGCAGGAAACTGCTCTTCGCTTTCTTTGTCACACGCTCCATATGCTTCGAGCTTCGCTTCAGGTTGACGAGCGTCGTATCGAGCGTGAACGCGGAGGCCGAGTCCATCAGAAGCCTTCCGACGATCCCCTGCCCCGCCCGGACATTTCCGATGATCTCGGACAGGTCGGCGGTGGCGCGTATGGCATTGTCGACGGGCACCGTCAGGTACGTGCTGTCCATCAGTATCTTCCCGAGCGAGCTCCTGCCCGAGCGAAGCGTGCCGGAGATGGCGGCGAAGTCTCCTGTGATCTGGGCGAGATTGTCGCGCGTCTGCTTCAGATACGTGCTGTCCATAAAGAGCTGCCCGATCGTTCCCTTGCCCTGCCGGATCGTGCTGACGATGTCCGCCAGATCGCCGGTGATGCGTTCGACATTTTCACTCGTCGTCCTGAGCGTCGCGAGCGTCTTGTCGAGGTCCAGGGGCGGCTTCGTCCTGATAACGTCGTTGTTTTCGATCACCGGCATGTCGCTCGTGCCGGGGGCGATGACGAGAAGCTTGTTGCCCATGAGGCCCTCGGACCCGATCGCGGCCACGGCGTCCTTTTTGATGAACCGGCGTACATCCTCGTCGATGAGCATGGACACGCGCACGGTGGTGTCGCTCTCGATCGTCGTACTCTCCACGATGCCGACGGTGATACCCGAGAAGCGGACATTGCCCCCCGCCTGCAGTCCGCTCACGTCCGCGAAGATGCCCGTGATGCGGAACGTCTTGTTGAAGAGCTGCTGCTTCGCGCTGATGAAATAGATCGCCGCGATAAAAAGGACGAATCCGACCGTGACGAATATTCCGAGTCTGATGTTTGTCGCAGTCTGCTTGGTCATGTGCCGATGTTCCTTCTGTTGTGCATCATATGTCCGTTATTGTGAAGCGCCGTTCCATTCGAAAAACGACTTCACCCATTCATTGTCCGATTGCTTCAGTTCGTCGAACGTGCCCGCGGCGATGCACAATCCGTCGTCGATCACGACGATCCGGTTCGATGTGATCTGCGCGCATTCGATGTCGTGCGTGATGATGATGGACGACGTTTTGTTCGCCTTCTGCACGCTGAGAATGAGTCTGCTGATCTCGCGCGAGGTGATCGGATCGAGCCCCGTCGTCGGCTCGTCGTACAGCATGATCTCCGGCTCCTGCATGAGCGTGCGGGCGAGCCCGAGACGCTTGCGCATGCCGCCCGAGAGTTCCGAGGGCATCTTGTCTATCGCGTCGGCGAGCCCGACATTGGTGAGGGCCTCGGCGACGAGCGCTTCCGTCTCATCCGGCGTCGGTCTGCGCTTCAGCGACCGCAGCGGAAACTCAAGATTCTCCCGCACGCTCATCGAATCGTACAGCGCCCCGCCCTGAAAGAGGAATCCGATCTTCTTGCGAACCTCGGCGAGGGCCCTCCTGTCGAGCCCGGCCGTCTCCTGCCCGAACAGGGCGATCGTGCCCTCGTCCGGCTCAAGCAATCCCACGATGCATTTGATGAGCACCGATTTGCCGGCGCCCGATCTGCCGAGCACCGCCAGGTTCTCCCCTTTTGCCACGTCGACCGAGATGTCCCTGAGGACGACGCGATCCGAGAAGGATTTCTTCAGATGCGCGATCCTGATCACCGGCTCGTTTTCCGTTTGTGGGTCCATTGGTCAGCCGATTGAATTACATGAACATGTCTGTGATCTGCACGGCGATCATGTCGATGATGAACACGAGCAGCGACGCCGTGACGACGGCCGAGTTCGCCGCTTTTCCAACGCCCTCCGTCCCGGTATTCGCATTGTATCCCTTGTAGCATCCGATGAGGCCGATGGCAAAGCCGAAGAAGAACGTCTTGATGAACGCGGGAAAGAGGTCCATGAACGTAAGCTTCGTCATCACCTGCGAAAAAAAGAGATTGAAGCTCACATCGCCCTGCAGGTTCACGCCGAGGAACGATCCGTAGAGCGAGAAGGCGTCGGAGAACAGCGTCAGCGCCGGGATCATCACCATCGCGGCCAGGATCCTCGTAACGACGATGTACTTGAACGGGTCCGTGCCGGAGACCTGCATGGCGTCTATCTGCTCGGTCACCCTCATGGACGAAAGTTCGGCGCCGATGCCGGAACCGACCTTCCCCGCGCAGATGAGGGCCGTGATCACCGGACCGATCTCGCGGACGATCGACACCGCGACCATGGCCGGAAGCCACGACTCGGCCCCGAACTGTTTCAGCGTGGGGCGCGATTGTATTGTAAGCACAAGCCCCATGATGAATCCCGTGATCCCCACGAGCGAGAGCGACTTGTTGCCGATGAGGTACGACTGCTTCAGCAATTCGTTGAACTCGTAGGGCGGCCGAAGCA
>JAVBYH010000068.1 GCA_030824175.1 Bacteroidota bacterium
GCGATCACCGCCTACACGAAGTATCTGGCCGCCGCGCCGAAGGATCCCGACGCCCGTGTCGATATGGCGATCTGCCTCTTCGAATCGGGAAACGGCGCCGAAGCGATCGACGAATTGAAAAAGGCCCTCGCCGTCGCGCCGCGCCATCAGCCGGCCATGTTCAATCTGGGCATAGTGTATTTGAATCAGGAAAAAGTAAAAGAATCAAACGACTGGTTTTCCCGTTGCGCGGCTGTCGACCCGACTACATCCGTCGGCGCACGGGCAAAGCAGCTATTATCTCAACATTCATTAACGAACAAAAATCCACAGTAAGGAGGTCACGCCGATGCCGAGCGGAAAAAAACGTAAACGTCATAAAATGGCGACGCACAAGCGTAAGAAGCGCCTGCGCAAGATGCGCCATAAGAAGAAGAACCGCTAGTCAAAGAGCTGCTCGCCGTCACCGGATCGAGCAGTTTTTTTTTCTTCACTCAGGTGTGTACACATCTTGCTTTTTGTATAAATTCTCTGTAATGTCCGTATGTGAACATCGGGAACTACATTTCTTACTTGAATCAGCGGGAGGGTGCCATGGAAAACAACGAAGATGGTATGAAAAAAGGATTAGTGGTCGGTTTCTTGGCCGGCAGCGTGCTGGGTGCGGTGATCGCACTGTTATACGCGCCGAAACCGGGAAAAGAGCTGCGGGCCGACATCAAAAACAAGGCGGGGGAGATCATCGACGAAGCCGAAGAGTATGTCAGCGAAGCGCGGACAAAGGCCGTCAACATCATCAATGAAGGCAAGCGCCGTTCCGAAACGCTCATCGACGATGCGAAGAAGCGCGCCGAATCCCTCCTCGGCGACGCAGAGCAGATCCTCTCCGACGCGAAGGACCGCGTCACCGAAAACAAAAAACGCAACAACGAAAAAACGGGTTCATAACTTACCGGCGGCGCCGCATTAGCCGATGGTGACTGCAGCCCCCCGGTGACCCCGGGGGGAGCTGACAGCGCCGTTCGCCCGCGGATGCCGCATATAATGAAGGAGCGTTACGTGGAATCGTTTTTATTGATTGCGCAAATACTCGTGCTGTTGTCCTTGTCCGCTCTTGCGATCTATCTCGTCGTCGTCCTGAGCAAAGTCAAAGATATGCTCAGTACCGTTGAAGTGAACATCAAGGAAGTCAGCGCCCGGGCCATTCCTGTGCTTGAGAACATGGAAGCCCTTACCTCGAAGCTCCGCACCATCACAGACAGTATCGACGATCAAATGTCGTTGATACGCAACTCGCTACAGACGCTGCGAGACGTCACCGAGAACATCTCCCGATTCGAACGGAAGCTGCAGGACCACATTGAGGGACCGGTAATGGAAGTGGCGTCAGTCGTCGGCGGGTTCATCAGCGGTATTGCCGGGTTCCTCCACCGCATCACGCGCAGATAGCGCCCGGTCCCGCTTCGACAGTTCTGGTACTCCGGTGTGAAGATGCCTGTTTGAAATTATCACCGCCGCCGCGAGAATAATTTTTCCACGACGGTTCATTTCTTTTATTATCCGTTAATGTAAAGGAGTGTACTGTGGGTCAATTACAAAAAGAATATACCTCTGCCAACGTACGCACAATTGCTCTCATTGGACACGGCGGCTCGGGGAAAACGTCGTTCTCCGAAGCCGCGTTGTACGCGACGGGCGTCACAAACCGCCAAGGAAAACCTGAAGACGGAACAACCATTTCAGACTACCATCCAGACGAAATCGAACGCAAGATCTCGATCAATTCCTCCCTCCTCGTCACCGATCTCGACGGCACAAAGATCAACATTTTCGACACACCCGGCTACACCGATTTCACCGGCGAGGTGAAGGCGTGCCTGCGCGTCTCCGATACCGCCGTCGTGATGGTGAAGGCGTTCGAAGGCGTCGAGGTCGGCACGGAGATCGTCTGGAAATACGTCGACGAGTTCAACACGCCCGCGATGTTCGTGGTGAGCAAGATGGACAATGAGAACGGCGATTTCGATGCCGTCGTCGCATCGATCAAAGAGCGGTTCAGTGCGGATGCCGCCGTCGTCGCCTTTCCCGACGGCAAGGGCGCCGGTTTCTCCGGCATCGTCGATGTCGTGAAGATGAAGCTCCTGAAGTTCACGCCCGGCACGAAGGGGGCGTACGTCGAAGAGGACATCCCCGCCAGCCTCCTGGACCATGCGACGAAGCTCCACGAGGAGCTCATCGAAAAAATCGCGGAATCGGACGAGGCGCTGCTCGATAAATTCTTCGAGAGCGGCACGCTCGCCGACGACGAGGTTCGCAAGGGACTCCATGAAGCGATCCGCGACAGGAAAATATACCCTATCTTCTGCGCCTCTCCCGCGACAAATGTCGGCGTTTTGAACCTCATGCAGTTCGTGAAAGCGTACTGTCCCTCGCCGATCGAACGCGGCACGGTGATGGCCATGGACCATGCCGCAAAAAAGGAAATCGAGATTACGGTGAATCCCGCGGGGCAGCCCTCGCTGTTCGTCTTCAAGATGCTCTCCGAAGCGCATGTCGGCGAATTGTCCTTCTTCAAGGTCATGACCGGCTCGATCATCGCCGGCCAGGACATGGTCAACGATTCGAACGGAAAGTCGGAGCGTCTCGGCCAGCTGTTCATGATGAACGGCAAGGAGCGCAAGGAAATGACGAAGGTCAGCGCAGGCGATATCGGCGCCACCGTGAAGCTGAAGGACACGCACACGAACAACACGCTCAGCGTCAAGGGGTTCCCCGTGATCTACCCGCCCATCAAGTTCCCCGATCCGGTGATCAGCGCCGCGATCCTGGCGAAGGTGAAGGGCGAGGAGGACAAGATCGGCCAGGGCCTCCATTCACTCCACGAAGAGGATCCGACGTTCCTCGTAAAGGTCGATCCCGAGATCAAGCAGACGGTCATCTCCGGGCAGGGCGAGCTGCATTTGGCGATCATCATCAGGCGCCTGAAGGACAAGTTCGGCGTCGACGTGGACATGATCGAACCGCGCATCCCGTTCAAAGAGACGATTCGCGGCACGGTGCCGGTCGCCGAATTCAAGCATAAGAAGCAGTCGGGCGGCCGCGGCCAGTACGGCCACGTCGTGCTGAAGATCGAACCCAAGCCGCGCGGCGAGGGCTTCGAGTTCGAGGATGCGATCGTCGGCGGCGTCGTGCCGGGACGCTTCGTGCCCGCGATCGAAAAGGGGATACGCGATGTGCTCGAGCACGGCGTCATCGCAGGCTATCATGTGATCGACGTGAAGGCAACGCTGCATTTCGGATCGTACCACGACGTGGACTCGGACGATATGTCGTTCAAGATCGCCGCAAGTCAGGCGTTCAAGAAGGGCTTCAAGGACGCCAAGCCGATCCTCCTCGAACCGATCTACGAGGTGGAAGTCGTTGTGCCCGAAGAGTACATGGGCGACGTGATGGGCGATCTCTCGAGCCGCCGGGGAAAAATCTCGGGGATGGACTCCGACGGTTCGCACCAGATCATCCGCGCCATGGTGCCGCTGAAGGAGCTGTATCGCTATTCGACGACGCTCCGCTCGATGACGCAGGGCAGGGGCATCCACAAGCAGAAGTTCGCCTCGTACGACGAGGTGCCGCGCGAGGTGACGGAGAAGATCGTCGCCGAGTACGAAAAATCACGCAGCGGGGAAGAATAGCGGCTGTGACACTCAACGCGGCGCATTCGATCATTCGATTGCGCCGCATTTATTTTAAATGGCAGTAGAGATGATGAATTGAGCAGTCCATTAAAAAATTTTTCGATTCTTGCCTCAGGCGAAGCTGTCTCCAAAGGTATGGGATTCGTTACCACAATTTTTCTGGCGCGAGTCCTTGGCGTCGAAGGTTTTGGTTTCGTTGGATTTGTGACGGCGCTGTACGGGTATTTCGCACTATTTGCGAATCCGGGATTCGAAACGGTCGGGACGCGTGAAATTGCCAAAGGGAAGATGTTACCTGCGGATATCATCAGCTCGTTGTTCGTTCTTCGCTCCGGGCTGGCGATTGGAGCCTTCTGTATTCTGGCGGTGGTTGCCTTCGTTTCGCCGTTTTCCTCTGTTGTGCGCATGATGGTGCTGATACAGGGATGCAACCTGCTTGTGATTCCTTTCATGTTCCAATTTTTTTTTCGGGGCAGTAAGGATATGGCGGCTGTAGCGTACAGCCGTATCGTGCAGAGCTTTTCGTACATGGTGCTGATCTTTTTGCTCGTGTCATCCGAGGCCGATCTTGTCCGAGTGCCTTTGATCTTCCTCGGGGCAAACGCCTTGAGTCTGCTTCCGCTGAACGCGCGGATCGTTCGCGAATTTCCGCTCCGCTCGTTCCGGATCGACCGAGGAGCGATAATGGACATCGCGCGGCATACGCTCCATGTCGGCGGGGCTGCGATACTCGTGCAGATCTATGTTTCGTTCGATACGATCATGCTCGGCTATATGAGGACTGCGCAGGAAGTGGGCGTGTATACTGCAGCGTACAAAATCATCGCGGTATTGACGCTTCTCCCCGTGCTCGTATTTCAGGCGTATCTTCCCGAGCTGTCGAAACCTGGGAAGGACGAAACAGCGGATCACACCCTGACGAGATATCAGACGTTATTAGTCGCCTCAGGAATACCGGTAGGCCTCGTGGGCATCGTGTTTGCACGCGTTATTCTCGTAGGCATTTTCGGAGACGCTTTCGAATCGGGAGTGCTTTCCCTCCAAATTCTCTTCGTTACGACGACGATCATTTACATCAATATTGCCCTTGCGAATCCCCTCCTTGCGTGGGGGATGGAAAAAGAATATCTTTTTATTGTCGGGGCAGGGGCCATCGTCAACATTTTTCTGAATGTCGCGCTCATCCCGACGTATGGAATCGCGGGCGCTGCGTCGTCGACATTGGCGGCTGAGATGACTGTTCTTTTCGCGGCCTTCTATCGGCGGCGTTGTTTGAAGAAAGCACAAGCATGAAATACGACTATCTCATTGTGGGAGCAGGCTTTGCCGGTTGCGTTCTGGCCGAACGGCTGGCTTCGCAATCCGATAAAAAAATTTTACTGATCGATCGCCGTCCTCACATCGGAGGCAATGCGT
>JAVBYH010000138.1 GCA_030824175.1 Bacteroidota bacterium
GGACGACGTGGCGGCGAATATCGCCGCATTTAAAACACAAATGATCCTCCCCATCCTTTTTTCCGTCGTCTTCACAATCCTCCTGGGGTACGTCTTTGCCATGCGCTTGTCGCGCCCGATCGCCCAGTTGAAGGAGGCGGCGGGCCGGGTCGCGCACGGCGATGTGACCGTGGAAGTCGCAACCGACAGCACCGACGAGATCGGTCTGCTTGCGTCCTCGTTCAACGTCATGGTGGGCAACATCCGCGCCAACAATCAGCAGATCGAAGCCAAGAGCAGTGAGGCGGAAGCGGCGTTGCAGGCTGCGACCGCGGCACAGAGGCTGTCGCAGGAACAGGAGCAATATCTCACATCGAGTGTCGACTTGATCCTTGTCGAAATGGAAAAGCTCGCGGCCGGGGACCTGAGCGTCGGCGTTGACGTGAGGAAGGATGATGCAATCGGGAGGTTGTTTTCGGGTTTCAATCGCGCGGTCACGAAAATACAGACGGCCATTGCAAAAGTGAGCGAAGTGGCGATGGCGGCGGCCAGCGCCGGCAGCGAGATCTCGGCGTCAACAGAACAGATGGCGGCCGGCGCACACGAACAGACACAGCAGGCGATGGAAGTGGCGGGCGCGGTCGAGGAGATGTCCAAGACGATTCTCGAGACGACGCGCAATGCATCGCATGCGGCGGCGACGGCAAAGAAGGCCGGCGATACGGCCAAGGTCGGCGGCGCGATCGTGTCGGAGACGATCATCGGCATGACACGGCTCGCCGATGTCGTCAATCACTCCGCGAAAACTGTCGAGGCACTCGGGCGTTCAAGCGACCAGATCGGTGAGATCGTTCAAGTCATCGACGACATCGCGGACCAGACGAACCTCCTGGCGCTCAATGCAGCCATCGAGGCGGCCAGGGCCGGGGAACAGGGGCGCGGATTCGCCGTTGTCGCCGACGAGGTCCGCAAACTTGCCGAGCGCACGACGAAGGCGACGAAGGAGATCGCGGTGATGATCAAGCAAATACAGAAAGAAACCGGCGGCGCCGTTACAGGCATGCGCGAGGGGACTGTCGAGGTAGAGAAATCGAAAAAACTGGCCGACGAGGCGGGCGATTCGCTCAAGGAGATCATCACCAATGCCCAACAGGTGGTCGACATTGCCACACAGGTCGCGGCGGCGAGCGAAGAACAATCGACGGCGAGCGAAATGGTCAGCCGCAACGTCGAAGCCATCAGCAGCGTCACTCAGGAGTCGGCGGCCGGCACACAACAGATCGCACGTGCCGCCGAAGACCTGAACCGGCTCACGACGACACTGCAGGATCTTATCGGCCAATTCAAATTATCGGGCGCTCCCGTCGCTACGGACGACAAGCGACGGCAACAGTACCGGCACGCATAGGTCTCACACATCACTCGTAATCAACATTCACATGGACGAACACATGAATCGCATCGGCACATTCTTTCTTATCATAGTATTCTTTGCCACACCGCTCCTCGCGCAAGACCCGGCGGCCGCCGCCGATACGGCTACGATCACTGCGCTGCAGCGTCAACTTGCCGCGCTTGAGAAACGCGTTGCACTGCTCGACGCCCCGCCGTCGCCGTCGCCGGCTTCGGTGAGCGGGCAGGTATTTTCATATTTTGCGTATACGACAACGGGGGTCGAGGGGAAGGACTTTAACCGATTCGAATTCGACAGGCTCTACATCACCGTCAAGGGCGGCGCCCTCGACAACATGAAATACCAGGTGACAACCGATGTGTACAGGAATGCATTGGCCGGTACGTACTATTCGGGCCTCGCGGTTCGCCTGAAACTTGCATTCGTCGACTATTCGCCGATCGCGGCAGTGTCTGTGAAGGCCGGCATGATCGGGGGGCCATGGACGGGTTTCATCGATGGCTATTGGAAATACAGGGGGATCGCCTCCTCGTACGTCGATCGGAACGGATACTACGCTTCCGCCGATCTCGGCATCTCCGCGCACTATCAGCTTCCCGGAAAATTCGGGGAGGTCGCGGCATTCGTCCTCAATGGCAGCGGCTATGCGTCGCCCGAGGCCAATCGCTTCAAGGATTACGCCCTCCGCGTGAACCTCACGCCGTTCACCGATGCCGCCATTTTGAAAAACCTCACCCTCGCAGGATATGCCTATAAAGGCGCCACCACGGGCACAGCCGGAGTCGCCCTCCGCAGGGACCGCATCGGCATCCTGGCAGGGTATGCGGATTCCCATATCAGCGGATATGTTGAAGCCGGTCGACGCCTGGACGCGGTCATTCATCCGGACACGACGACCGTTGGAAACGGGCTGTCGTTCTTCGGCGAGGTGAAAGCTCCCTTCGAGAAGTACAAAAACACAGTTGCCCTCGTCCTTCGATACGACGTTGCCGAACCCAACATCGACAAGGGAGGCGACATGGCTCGGTTGGCAATCATCGGTGTCGCCTATCGCTTCAACGAGAAATGCCAGTTCGTTCTCGACCGCCAGGTGCTGACGACAGAATCGGCAACACTAAAACGGGCCGACAACGCAAAGATAGATTATGACGAGCGCTGGTATGTGCATGCGCTCATCACTTTTTAGTTCACGACCCAATGCGTTTCACGGGTATGCCGAGAATCTGTCCGAGCTTGCCGATCTCATCGGCGATGTGGCCTATGCCGATCGCACAATGGTGGGCGGGCCCCGCTTTCGACCATTCGTTCATAAACTGCTTTGCGCCGATCGAGAATCGATAGCGGCTGTTCGTGTTGCCGATCTCCAGCACGGGACCGGGAACCGACGCCCCTTCCGCGACGAGGAGGAAGACGCCGTCCTTCCCTTCTACGACCGACAACAACGTTACATCGCCATGGCGCACAGACATCTGTATGGAGAGCCCCTTGCCCGGCTTTCCATGATACAAGGGAAGCGGAACCAGGCGGACACGACTCTCGGAGATGGCCGAGTGCGCCGGACCGTCGTGACCGAGGAGCACGACATCGTCAACGAAATCCATGAGGTAGAATTCGGAGAACGAACCTCCGGCGCCGAACGCGGACATGATCTTCATCGCATGCGCATTCTTCACCTCGCACTCGCCCGCGACCGGAACACCGCTCCCGGTGAGGATCGTGTTCCCCGCGATCACCGACGTCGCGATTTGTTCATACTCGTTGCCCGCTTCACCTTCGTAATAATAGGCAAGCGAGCCGAGATCGCGCGCCTTCACCATCGCGTCGAGTGCCAGCGATGTCCTCGCGGCACGGTCGATTTCATCAGCGTCGCATTCAGGCGCGACATCGAACACCGACCGAAACTCGTGCAGTTTGCCGGCCACGTCCGCACCGGTGACCGCATCGCGATATTTTTTCAGCTCGCACATTTCGAGCAGCTCGAAGTGTGTGCCGAACACCGACGACAGTTTCGTAAGGTCCGTGTACACATCCAGCATGCCGCAGTAGTAATGTCCGAGCACTCCCATCCTGTTCTTCCGCATTGCGGCGGCAGCACGAGCGGCCTTCGTCCACGCATGAATCTCACGCCATGCCTCGTCGTCGTGTAGATGGCCGGTGACGATGTCGTAGCGGATTCCGCAGCGATTGAACACGCTCGCAATTTCAGGCACCGAACACGCCTGACAATGTTCGAGCCACAGGCCCGTCATCGCCCCCCTGTCCCCAAGCCTGTTGAACGCATCGTAATCGAGCGCGGCCACGGGCTGAAGATTGAGGATCACCACGGGCACATGCAGCTTCTGCGCAACGGGCAGGACGGTGGAGGACAATGCGTACGTCGAAACATAAAGGAAGACGATCTCCACATCCTCACGTTTCAGAAAGTCCGCGGCTTTACGGGCCTTCACCGGATTGTCGACCATTCCCGCGTCGGCGACGTCGATACCGAAGCCCGCGAGTCTTTCCCTGATCTGTTCCTGGTAACGCCGCAGATTCGCCTCCAATCCGTCGAACTGCCCCCAATACGTATCCAACCCGATCCCAAACAATCCTGCTTTCATCATGGTCGATTATCTCACTCCTCGGTTGTTTTTCTCGATTGATGCGTGTATTTTACATTTTTACGGCCCACGGGATTACTGAATTTAAGAAAACAAATCTATGAATGCATTATTAGGCGTACTTTTTCATTCGATTGGCGGATTCGCAGCCGGAAGTTTTTACATGCCGTACAACAGGGTGAAGGGGTGGAAGTGGGAGAGCTATTGGATCACCGGGGGGCTCTTTGCGTGGCTCATCGTACCGCCGCTTGCGGCATACATCACCATCCCCGGGTTCGCAGCCATCATCGGCGGCGCGTCCATCGAGATCCTTTCACTCACATTCTTCATGGGACTCCTCTGGGGCATCGGCGGACTCTCGTACGGACTCGGCGTCCGGTATCTCGGCATGTCGCTCGGGAATTCTGTCGTCCTCGGTTTCTGTGCGGCATTCGGGGCGCTCGTTCCGTCTCTCTACTACACAGTCAATCCGACCGTCGGAAAAACATCCTTTCTCGACATGCTTGCGACACCGGGAGGCCAGATGGTGCTGCTCGGCGTGGCGGTGTGCCTCATCGGCATCGCCATCTCGGGGAAAGCGGGATTGATGAAGGAAGACGAACTGTCCGTGGAACAGCAGCACGCGAGCGTCGCCGAGTTCAGCATGGTAAAGGGACTCGTCATCGCGGTCGTATCGGGCATCCTGAGTTCCTTCTTCAATTTCGGCATCGAAGCGGGCAAGCCAATGGCGGAAGTTGCGAACGGAATCTGGAAGGCCGCGAATCCACAGCAGGGCGAATTTTTATTTCAGAACAATGTCACGTTCGTGGTGATCCTCTGGGGCGGATTAACGACGAACCTCGTCTGGACAACGATGTTGAGTCTGAAGAACAAGTCGTACACGGATTTCGTCAACAACGAAACTCCGATCGCCAGGAACATCATGTTCTCGGCCATGGCCGGAACCGCATGGTTCATGCAGTTCTTTTTTTACGGCATGGGCGAGAGCAAACTTGGCAACGGTGCGAGCTCATGGATCCTCCACATGTCCACCATCATCCTCACCGCAAACATGTGGGGGGTGTACCGCAAGGAATGGACCGGCGT
>JAVBYH010000136.1 GCA_030824175.1 Bacteroidota bacterium
TCGACGACAATCGCATTGGCGAACATCAACGAATCGGTGGTGGTGGTGCAAGGGAACATTTACAAACTGATCTCGTGGGCGCGTGCCAATTACGATGGTTCGCGCATCGATGCGGTGGGTGCCGAACAGACAAAGGCGATGGAAAAAATCCTCGCATCGCTCACCGCACTTGAAGCGGAGGCCGTCGATCCGGACGAGAAGGAGCCGTATACGAAAGTGCTTGTTGAAATGCGCGCGTACCAAAAAGCCGCGGCGAACGTCATCGACTTTGCGTCCATCGATCTCAACACGGCGACGTTCGGCATGGAGACGGCGCAGGACAAGTATCTCATCCTCGAGAAATCGTTGAAGGAGCTTGCGGCACACGATTATGAATTAAGCAAACGCAGGTACGACGGTGCGACCTCCAATTATTATCTCGTCACCACGGCCGTCATCACCGTCACGATCGCCGCGATTTTAATATCGATATTGTTGTCGCTGTATATGACGAGGCTCATCACGAAACCCGTCCTTGCCCTTGAAGAGGCGGCCGAGAAAGTGGCGTCCGGAGACACAAGCGTCACGCTGGCTGTCGAAAGCACGGACGAAACGGGTAAACTCACTGAATCGTTCAACCTGATGATCGAGAACATTCGGACCAACGAACAGCTGCTGAAGCGCGAAAAAGAGAGCGTCGAGAAAAAAGTCGAAGAGGCCGTCGCGGCCACCGAAGAAGAGCGCACCTATTTGAATGACAGCGTCACAGAACTGCTCGGGAAAATGGAACGGTTCGCGGACGGGGACCTCACCGTTTCAGTGACGGCGAAGAAACACGATGTGATCGGGACATTGTTCGACGGCTTCAACAGGGCCGTGGGCAACATCCGCACGATTGTCGGAAGCGTGGCGGAAGCCGTTTCGGCCACCGCGAGTGCGAGCAGCCAAATCTCATCGAGCACAGAGGAGATGGCGGCGGGTGCGCAGGAGCAGACTCAACAGACGGCCGAAGTCGCCGGTGCAGTGGAAGAGATGACCAAGACGATCCAGGAAACGACACGCAACGCAGGAGCGGCCGCAGAGACCGCGCGCAAGGCCGGTGCAACGGCTAAAGAGGGCGGCAAGGTCGTGCTCGAAACGATCAACGGCATGGGACGTATCGCGGTGGTCGTGAAGCAGTCTGCCGACACGGTGGTGGCGCTCGGAAAATCGAGCGACCAGATTGGCGAAATCGTACAGGTGATCGACGATATAGCGGATCAGACGAACCTGCTGGCGCTCAACGCTGCGATCGAGGCCGCCCGCGCCGGAGAGCAGGGACGCGGTTTTGCCGTCGTGGCCGATGAAGTCAGGAAGCTTGCCGAACGAACGACGAAGGCGACGAAAGAGATCGCTTCCATGATCAGACAAATTCAGAAAGACACACAAGAAGCCGTCACATCGATGACGCAGGGCACGAAGGAAGTTGAAACAGGCAAAGCGATGGCGGACAAGGCGGGTAAATCGTTGACGGAGATCATCGACGGCGCCGAGAAGGTCGTCGATATGGCCACCCAGGTGGCTGCCACAAGCGAACAACAGGCGAGCGCGAGCGAACAAATCGCAAAAAACATCGAGGCCATCTCATCCGTCACGCAGGAGTCCGCCTCGGGCACGCAACAGATCGCCCGTGCGGCAGAAGATTTAAACCGCCTGACGCAGAATCTCGAGGAATTACTGCAGAAATTCACACTGACATCGACTGGCGGCAGCACAGACCGACACGTGCTCACCGCCCAGGCGCATGTGCTTCCAGGAAGGCGATAATCTCCCGGTCCGGCCGCGCAACAGAAACACCCAGCCGCGAAGACAGAGGCCCTGTGCCTCCGTCTACGCGGTTTAGCGTAATAGGATTCATGTCCTACGAATCATACCGCGACGGGAATGGAGCAGGCTCTTCTTTCTGTCGCGAATGAACGCATCAATGTAAGTAACATCGATTTGTCGCCTTTCGGTTCGAGTCGTCGGCTGAGTGAATATGTATGTTCTGACGGTTCCCGATGCCCGTCGGGGAGCGTGGGAACCCGTCCATGTAGTTAAGAAAGTGGACGGTCTGTCGATGATACTAGTGAAGTTTACATACAAAAATCGACATCCAACTACCCATTATATTTACGTTCAGGACACACACATGACACTTCGTATGACACCAGCAGCTCGTTTTCTTAAACATCTTCCCGCGGTTTTTCTTTGCATGGCATTCGTCTCGGTGCCGCTGATTGCTCAGAAGGCCTCCTTAAGCCAGCAAGTGGCGGTCATGAAGGCGCTAAAGCCAGACCTGAAAACGATCGGCGTGCTCGCAGGCAGTCTCACCGACAAGTTGACGCAGGATCTGACGAGGGCCGGATTGGGACAGGGCATCACCGTGGTCATTGCAAAACCGAAAGATCCGAGAGAAGTCGTCTCGCTCTACAAGAAACTCTTCGCCGACCGCAAAATTCAGATCTTATGGCTTCCGGATGCGTCCGACGAGGTCGTCTCGGGCGTCAGTATCGATTATTTGAAGGAAAACACTGTGATGGACGGCGTCGGGCTCTGCGTGGACGACAGGAAACATGTCGCGGGCGGGGCGCTCTTAAGCGTTCAGTCGGAGGGCGGAAAATTGGTCGCATATGTGAATAAGAAAATCGCCGCTGTCGTCGGGGCCGCCATCCCGGGCGAGGGCACCGGTATAAGTTTTGTTTCACAATAAGGACAGCGGACTCATTGTCTGCCGGGGCCCGATGTGCGCGAGCGCATCGGGTTTTTTTTTATCCTGGACCTCCGTTGAGTATGAGATAAAGAATGCATATTATATCGAATTAACTTCGACGAGTGCCGCCATCGGCACACGCCGCACCATTCATCTCCGAGGAACGCAATGATCCGTACAACGCACGCTACACTGCTCGCCACAATGATGCTCCTGACATGTACAATCGGTGCCGCGCAGGCGGTTCCGGACGCCGGATTCGAACGCTCGCCGCTTCAGTGGCGTGCAGACAGCCGACTCTCATCGGCTGACAGAAACGTCAGGCATTCAGGAGAAGCATCGCTGCGCATCGTCCACGGGCAGCCGTTTGCAACGAGGGTGGCCTCGGGTCCCGTGCGCCTGCGTGTCGGTTCGCTCTACAGGCTGAGCGCATGGGTGAAGACGGAAGAGGTGCGTACCTCATCGCACGATCAATATCCCACGTCGCTCGGAGCCTGCATATCGATGGCGTCGTTTCCCTTTACCGAGTCGTCTGTGACGGCAGGAGGGACCTCCGAATGGAAGAAACTCGAGGTCCTCTTCATCGCAACACAGCGCGACGACAGCGTATGTCTTCATCTCGGGAAAAACGGAGGGGCCGCAGGCTCGGCATGGTTCGACGACGTGACCCTGGAGGAGGAAAAGGACATCACGCGGTACATCCCGATGGAGACGGTGAAGTGGTCCGGCGAAGCGTTTCGGTTTGAGGATCGCGGATGGATCTACGTTCACATCGAGGGTGCGCCGTACGCGCGGGGTTCACAGTACGGCTATCTCGTGGCCGACGAGATCAAGGAATTCATCAACAAGCTCTCGATCAACAAGAACAACTCGCAGCCGCAGGTTGGATGGAACGAGATGCGCTTCGCGACGGATGCGCTCATGCTGCGGAAGTTCGACGCCGAATATCTCGAGGAGATGAAGGGGATCGCCGACGGGGCGAACAGGGGGGGAGCCACTGTCTTCGGCAAGCCTCTCACACTGCTCGATGTGGCGACGCTCAATTGCGCAGTGGACGTCTCGTATGCCGGCGATGCCCTGCCGGTAACGCCGACTCCGTTGACGGGAAAATCGTTCCTCTCCGCAGAGGATGATCTCACGATACAGGAGCGGCTGCACAAATGCTCGTCGTTCCTCGCCACCGCATCGGCGACGAAGGACAAGCGGATTGTGTTCGGACAGCTCTTCATGTGGAACGGGTATACGGGCATCCATTGGAACGTCATCGTGGACGTCGCACCGACCACCGGCCGCCGGCTCGTGTATCAGACATTTCCCGGCGGGATCCATTCGGGCGCCGATTTTTATCTGAACGATGCGGGCATCATGATCGGCGAAACGACGGTGAATCAAGGGCCGTTCGATGCAGACGGCACGCCTCAGTCGTATCGCATACGGAAAGCCGCCCAGTACGCCGAATCCATCGACGACGTCGTGCGGATCATGACGGAGAAGAATAACGGACTGTACACGAACGACTGGCTCATCGGCGATGCGAAGACGAACGAGATCGCCGTGCTCGCCCTCGGGACGAAGAAATGGACGCTCTGGCGCAGTTCCCGAAACCAGTGGTACGACGGCCAGAAGGACTGGTATTGGAGCGATAACAATCTTAAATCGGATGACGTGCGCAGGGAATATGTGACGAACGAGGAGAACGCGCCGTACGACGTCGCGTTCAAACCCGTGAACCGCGACATCGCATTCAGGAAATTTTACACAGAGACGTACGGCGCCATCGACGGCAACGCCGGCATCAACGTGCTTGCCACGTCACCCATCAACCGGCCGCATGCCTGCGATGGTAAAGTGACCACCGGGGCAATGGCGGACAACATGATGTTCTTCGCCCACTCGGGCAAAGTGACGCTTCGCGAGAAGTTCGTCGGCGAGAACGGACGCATCCCCGACCTGGCGGGCGCCCAGCCCCAGCTCACGCTCGGGTATGCCGTGATCAGTCCGTACCTCTTCACTGAAAAATTGAAGGAGGCGCACAAGCTCCAATCGGGCGCGAAGGCGAACAAGGAGCCCGCCGAAATTCTCGACAGCGTCAGCCATGTCTATTCGTATGAGAAAAAGCTGCTCTGGAGGAATTCCATCTTCCCGGCGTCGTCGAAGGAAAATTGGTACATCAGCGGCACGGCCGCGTACTGGAACCTGCTCAATGCGATGCCCGCCGTGCCGGCGAAAGCGGCCGCGTATATGCGCGACGAGCTTACCGAGTTGAACTGCCGCTACCTGTACACGACGAAGCGTGAGGGCCCGGCGACGGCTCTGGACGCGCGCGTCTCATACGACCA
>JAVBYH010000134.1 GCA_030824175.1 Bacteroidota bacterium
GAAGTTCGTGGGTGAATTCCACAAGGGCGTCGACTACATCGGAGACCCGGCGGTGTTCGCGCGCGAGTTCGAAGAGGACGTGCTCGTCGTCGCGCATGCGGTGAAGACGTTCAACCTTCCCTCAAACCTGAAGCTCAGCGTGCATTCGGGCAGCGACAAGTTTTCGCTCTACCCGTCGATGCGCGCGATACTCGCGAAGCACGGAGCGGGGATCCATTTGAAGACGGCCGGCACCACATGGCTCGAGGAGCTCATCGGACTCGCGGCGGCGGGCGGCGACGGACTCGAGGTTGCGAAGGATGTCTACACGCAGGCCTACGCGCGGCTCGAAGAACTCTGCAAACCGTATGCGACGGTCGTGTCGATCGACCACTCGAAGCTTCCGCTTCCCGGTGTCGTCGCGGCGTGGACGTCCGAAGAGTATGTGAACGCATTGCGTCACGATCAGTCGTGTCCCGCGTACAATGTGAATCTCCGTCAGATGCTGCATGTGGCATTCCGCATCGCGGCCGAGATGGGCGAGCGGTATCTTTCCGCACTCGCGCGCCACGAACAGGTTGTCGGGGCGAACGTGGCGGAGAATATTTTAAAACGGCACGTCGAGCCGTTGTTCCTCGGCAGCTGAGAGACGCGAGTGGTCCGGGTGGTCTGATGTCATACGATGCATCATCCGAGGGCATGCATAATTCCGGAAGGAAGCGGCCCGGTGGAAAAGACTGCCCGGTTACTTTATCGGTAACTATTTAAATAAATAGTTGTATATTGAAATACAAATCACGACCGCCGTCGCCCGGACAGCCGTACGTCCCGCGTTGGTGCAATCAGTGGATGACCTGCTTGAGTAAAGGACCATGTACATGAATCTTCAGGAGCTGACGAAGCAGTACGATTTTTCGGGACGCACGGTGGCGATCACCGGCGGGACGGGCGTGTTGTGCAGTGAAATGGCGCGTACGCTCATGGGATGCAATGCCAATGTCGCGATCCTTATCCGCGATGCGGCGAAGGCCGAGGCCCTCGTGAACACGTTCGAACCCGGCCGCGGCCAGTATGTGATACAGCAGATCGACGTGCTGGACAAACCGAGCATCGAGCGTGCCGCGGAGCATGTCGTGAAGACGTTCGGCCGCATCGATTGTCTCATCAACGGCGCGGGCGGCAACAATCCGAAGGCGACGACGAACGCGGACCAGAGCTTCTTCGATATACCAGCCGCCGCGCTCGATTTCGTCTCGAGTTTGAATCTGAACGGCACCGTCCTGCCTAGCCAGGTGTTCGGGAAGTACATGGTCGCGCAGCAGGATGGGGTGATACTCAACATCTCCTCGATGAGCGCCTTCTCGCCCCTCACGCGCATCCCGGCATATTCGGCGGCGAAGGCGGCGGTGAGCAACTTCACGCAATGGCTTGCGGTGCACATGGCGCAGGAATATTCACCAAACATCAGGGTCAATGCCGTGGCTCCCGGATTCTTCCTCACCGACCAGAATCGATTCCTGTTGACGGACAAGACGACGGGCGAATTGACAGCGCGCGGCAAGAAGATCCTCGACCACACACCCATGGGCCGATTCGGCGTGCCGGACGATCTCGTGGGCGCCGTGCTCTGGCTGCTCTCTCCCGCCTCGAAGTTCGTGACGGGCGTCGTGCTGCCGGTGGACGGAGGATTCTCGGCGTACTCGGGGGTGTGATAGTGTAAGGCGAAACGGCGTTTCGCCCAGACTAAGAATGGTGCGGCCATACAACAGGGCGAAATATCATTTCGCCCTACAAAAAACACAAGAAGAATCATTAATGGAGTGTTTCATGAGCAAGGGTTTAAATATTCGCAAGGACGGTGCACTCGACCTCGTCTCGCTTGGCGCGCTGGTCCACCGGCTCGATACCGGCATCATCCCGTTCCGCAAGGCGACGGAGTGCGCGATACACGTCAGCGGCGGCGAGTTCAATGTGGCCGCGAACATGGCGGATTGTTTCCGGATGAAGACGGGCATCGTCTCCGCGATGGTCGACTATCCCATCGGTGATCTCATCGCCGAACGCGTGAAGGCGATGGGCGTGAAGCCCTTCTACAAGCACTTCGAGCACAACGGCGTGAACGGCCCCAATATGGCCACCGTGTACAGCGATCGCGGCCAAGGCATCCGCCCGCCGGTCGTCTTCTACAACCGCTCGAACGAGGCGGGATCGCAGCTGAAGCCCGGCGATTTCAACTGGGATGAGATCTTCGCGGGCGGGGTCCGCTGGTTCCACAGCGGCGGCATCTTCGCAGCGCTCTCGGCATCCACCGGTGAGCTTATCATCGAAGGCATGAAGGCGGCGAAGAAGGCGGGCGCTGTGACGAGCTTCGATCTCAATTTCCGACAGAAGCTCTGGAACATCTGGGGCGGTCAGCAGAAAGCCGTCGACGTGATCGCGCGCATCGTCGAGAACGTCGACGTGCTCGTCGGCAACGAAGAGGATCTCCAGAAGGGGCTCGGCATCGCGGGACCCGAGGTGTCGCACGCGTCGCAGTCGGCGCTCGACCCGAATTCGTTCTTCGACATGATCACGAAGGTGGTGGCCAAGCATCCGAATGTGAAGGCCGTGGCGACGACCCTCCGCGAGGTGCATTCCACGAACCGCCACAGCTGGAGCGCTGTTGCGTGGGTGGATGGAAAAACGTACACTGCACCGACATGCGAGCTCGATGTCGTGGACAGGGTCGGCGGCGGCGACGGGTACGCAAGCGGATTCTTCTACGGCCTGCTCTCGGGCGAAACGCCCGAAGAGGCGGTGAAGCTCGGCTGGGCGCACGGAGGCCTGCTCACAACGACGCCCGGCGATACGACAATGGTGACGGTGGAACAGGTGCGGGCGTTCGCAAAGGGCGGGTCCGCACGCATCCAGCGATAATTCAAGTGCGGGCCGCCGGTTCCTCCGACGGCCCGCGACACGATCTATTGCGTCACGAGGTATCCAATGCTGTATTATGCACGCGGTTCCGAAACGACGGCTCTGTCCGAAGAGGATATGCGCCTGGGCCTAGCCGAAGCGTTCCACAAAATGGGCGCGCGGAAAAAAGTGCTTGCACTTCCGCCCGACTATACGCGATTCCATTCTCACGCCGGCGTGCTCACGCGGCTCGCGTGGAACCACTACCGCGCGTCGATGACGGACATCCTCCCGGCCCTCGGCACACACTCTCCGATGACGAGGGAACAGATCGGTCATATGTTCGGGAGCGTGCCAATCGGGCTCTTCCGCGATCACGACTGGCGGAACGACATCGTGACGCTGGGCGAGGTGCCGGCTGCGTTCGTCAGCGAGCAGTCCGAGGGCAAGGTGCAGTACCCGTGGCGCGCGCAGGTGAACAAGCTGCTCGTCGACGGCGGATTCGACCTCATCCTCTCCATCGGCCAGGTCGTGCCACACGAGGTGATCGGCATGGCCAACTACAACAAGAACGTCTTCGTCGGCACCGGAGGCCAGGAGGGCATCAACAAGAGCCACTTCCTCGGCGCCGTCTACGGCATGGAGCGCATCATGGGCAGGGCCGACACGCCGGTGCGACGCGTGCTCAACTACGCCTCGGACAATTTTGCGAAACACCTCCCGATCGTGTACGTGCAGACCGTCGTCGCGGCAGGCGAGGACGGGAGCCTGAAGGTGCGCGGACTCTACGTCGGCGACGATATCGAGTGCTTCAACCGCGCGGCGGAGCTGAGCCTGAAGGTGAATTTCAGGATGCTCGACGAACCCCTCTCGAAGGTCGTCGTCTATCTCGATCCGTCGGAATTCAAGAGCACGTGGCTCGGCAACAAGAGCGTGTACCGAACCCGCATGGCGATCGCCGACGGCGGGGATCTGCTCGTGCTCGCTCCGGGACTGAAGGAGTTCGGCGAGGACAAGGAGATCGACCGCCTCATACGGAAGTACGGTTATGTGAGCACGCCCGAGGTGCTGAAGTTCGTGGACGAGAACGACGAGCTGAAGAACAATCTCAGCGCCGCCGCCCATCTCATCCACGGCACGAGCGAGGGCCGGTTCAGGATCACGTACTGTCCCGGGCATCTCACGCAGCAGGAGATCGAAAGCGTCGGATTCGGCTATGCCGACCTGAAGTCGACGATGAAGCGCTACGATCCGGCGAAGCTCGTCGACGGCATGAATATGATGCCCGACGGGGAAAAAATATTCTATGTCTCGAATCCGGCGCTGGGCCTCTGGGCGTACAGGAAACGGTTCGAGGACAGCTGACAGGGTTCTGTGTACATGAAAATCGTTATCGATAAAAACATACCGTTCATCGCAGGCGTGCTCGAACCGTACGCGGAGGTTGTGTACCTCCCGGGGAGCGCGATCGCGAAGGCCGATCTGATGGACACGGACGCGCTCATCGTGCGCACGCGCACGAAATGCGACGCCGCGCTGCTCGAGGGAACGCGCGTGCGCTTCATCGCGACGGCGACGATCGGATTCGACCATATCGACACGGCGTACTGTGCCGAGCGCGGCATCGCGTGGACGAACGCCGCGGGATGCAACTCGTCCTCCGTGCACCAGTATATTGCCGCCGCGCTCGTGCATCTCGCATCGAAGCTGAACATTCCGCTCTCGTCGCGCACGATCGGCATTGTCGGCGTGGGCAACGTCGGATCGAAGGTCGCCTCGCTCTGCGGGGCGCTCGGCATGCGCGTCCTGTTGAACGATCCGCCGCGCGCGCGCGCGGAAGGGAGCGCGAATTTCGTTCCGTTCGACGCGATCGTCCGCCAGGCGGACATCATCACGTTTCATGTGCCGTTGAACGACGGCGGCCAGGACAACACCTTCCATCTCGCCGACGAGCGGTTCTTTTCGGCGGTGAAACCGTCGCAGATTCTCATCAATTCGTCGCGCGGCGAAGTCGTGGATACAAAACTGCTCCGCAATGCAATCTCGCGCAGGGCGCTCGCCGCCTGCGTACTCGACGTGTGGGAGAACGAACCATTCGTCGACACCGAATTGTTGAACCGGATCGACATCGGCACGCCGCACATCGC
>JAVBYH010000127.1 GCA_030824175.1 Bacteroidota bacterium
CATCGGCGAAGCGCGCTGAGATCATCGGGGTTCCCCCGATGAAGTACTTCATGGCGGACGGGGAGGGTGATGATCATGCAGCCGGAGGCCGTCACGGAGGATGTCGCCGCCCGTGCGCGCGACGATGTGAAAAGGAAAAAAAATCCCCCGCTGCTCGATGCGGTGCGGTTCGAGACGTACGACGAGGGGGAATCGGCGCAGATCTTCCGCCAGCCGATCGGGTAGTGTTCCGACGAGCGGCCGGTGCGCGCCGCCGGACGAGCCCCCGGCCGCGTCTGTTATGCCGGACGCGGTTGTAACTTTTCTGCCGGTTTTTTCGTATATGGCGTGAACATTCTGTGTATATTTGCTGTTACATCTTACATCATAACAGACTGAGAATATGGCATTCGACAATAAAAACGCGGATCTTTCCTCGCTTCGTATCAATCGCGGTGTGAACGAACAGCGGTCCGGGACGTCCGGACCGAAAAACACACGGTACATCATCTATTCGGCAGCCGGACTCGTGTGTCTTGTCGCGCTCTATCTCTTGATCTCGGGCGGCACCTCCGCAGCGGAGGTCGAGACGGGCGTTGTCACACTGGCGTATCCGTCGCAGGCCAACAGCGTGCTGACGGCGAGCGGCTATATCGTGGCGCAGCGCAAGGCGGCGGTGGCGTCCAAGGGAACCGGACGGCTGGAGTTTCTGGCGGTTATCGAGGGCGACCGTGTCGCAAAGGGGAGCGTGATCGGGCGGATCGAGAGCAGCGACGTGGATGCGGCGCTCAGGCAGGCGCAGGCGAATCTCGGCGTGGCCCGCGCGGGAGTGGAACAGGCGAAGGCAGAGCTCGACGACGCCGCGGCGAACTTCGAGCGGCAGCAGACGCTCGCCGCATCGAAATCGATTTCACGGTCCGAATACGACATCGCAAACGCGCGGTTCAGGCGCGCGAAGGCGGGCGTTTCATCGGCCGAGGCGGGCGTGAAGGCGGCGGAAGCCGGCGTGCGCTCGGCGGAGGTCGGTGTGGAGAACACATTCATCCGTGCGCCGTTCGATGGCACGGTGCTGTCCAAGAGCGCGGACGTGGGCGAGGTGATCTCGCCGTTCGGCGCCTCGGCCGGATCGCGCGGAGCCCTCGTGACGCTCGCCGATATGACATCGCTCGAGGTCGAGGCCGACGTGTCGGAATCGAATATCGAAAAAATCCGCCCGGACCAGCCGTGCGAGATCACGCTCGACGCATTCCCCGAAACGCGGTACAGGGGAGTCGTCCACAAGATCGTGCCGACGGCCGACAGGGCGAAGGCGACGGTGCTCACGAAGGTTCGGTTTGAGGACCGCGACAGCCGCGTGCTCCCCGAGATGCGCGCCAAGGTGAGCTTCCTCACGAAGGCCATCGACAAGGCCGCGGCGGCTGCGCCTCCGAAGACATCCGTACCGGCCTCGGCCGTTGCGACGCGCGGCGACAGGAAAGTCGTCTTCGTCGTCCGCGGCGAGACTGTCGAAGAGGTCGCGGTCGTCCTCGGCGAATCGCTCGGCGCGGGCATCGAAGTGCGTCAGGGCCTGAGCGCCGGCGACAAGGTCGTCATCAAGCCATCCGAAAAATTATCCGACGGTTCCAGGATCACAGTGAAACAATAACGCGGCACGGCGGCATCCACATTCAACCACACTAACAGACTCGTCTATGAATCAGCCAATCGTTCAGGTGCGCAACGTCACGAAAAATTACAGGCGTGACGACTTCGAAATTCCCGTGCTGCAGAATCTCTCCATCGACGTTCCGGAAGGGGAGTTCCTCGCGCTCATGGGACCGTCGGGATCGGGCAAAACGACACTCCTCAATCTTATCGCAGGCATCGACAGGCCCACGAGCGGATCGATCGTCATCTCGGGCACAGATATCGCGACGCTCGGAGAGTCGGCTCTCGCCAAGTGGCGCGCCAACCACATCGGCTTCATCTTTCAGTTCTACAATCTGCTTCCGGTGCTCACAGCCTACGAGAACGTGGAACTGCCGCTGATCCTCACGAACCTCTCGAAGAAGGAGAAGCGGGAGCACGTCGAGGCTGCATTGAGCGTCGTGGGGCTCGCCGACCGCATGCACCATTATCCCCGGCAGCTCTCCGGCGGACAGGAACAGCGCGTGGCCATCGCGCGCGCCGTCGTGACGGATCCCGCGCTCATCGTCGCGGACGAACCCACGGGCGACCTGGACAAGAAGTCGGCCGACGAGATCCTCATCCTTCTGGAACGCCTCAACAGGGAGTTCAAGAAGACGATCGTCATGGTCACGCACGATCCGCATGCCGCCGACCGCGCGAAGAAGATCCAGCATCTCGACAAGGGGGAACTGAGCTGATATGAAAGTCCTTAAACTCGTCTACAAGAATCTGCTGCGGCACAAGCTGCGCACCGCCCTCACGGTGCTGGGCATCGCCGTGGCGGTAATGGCCTTCGGGCTGCTGCGCACGGTCGTTACGGCCTGGTATGCGGGCGTCGAATCGTCGTCCGTGAACCGCCTCGTCACCCGGCATGCCGTGTCGTTCATCTTCCCGCTTCCCATCGCCGATCAGGATCAGATCGCCAAGGTGCCGGGCATCACGGACATCACGCATTTCACCTGGTTCCAGGGAGTGTACATCGACGACCAGCAGTTCTTCCCGCGCGTCGCCGTGGATCCGGAGAAGATCTTCGCCATCTATCCCGAATTCCTCATCACCCCTGAGGAACTCGCGGTATTCAAGAAGGAACGGAACTCCTGCGTCATCGGAGAGAAAACGGCGCTCAAGTACAATCTGAAGATCGGCGACATGATGAGCGTGCGCGGGGATATTTATCCCGGAGAATGGCAGTTCATCGTCCGTGGCATCTACAAACCGAAGGACAAGGCGACGGATGCGACGCAGATGTTCTTCCATTACGCGTACCTCGACGAGCGCATGCGTCAGGAGGCGCCCTCGCGCGCCGGACAGGTCGGCTGGTATGTGATGACGGTGGACAATCCCGACCACGCCGCCGAGATCTCCGCGGCGGTCGACGCGCTCTTCGCGAACTCGCGCGCCGAGACGAAGACCGAGACCGAAAAGGCGTTCCAGCAGAGTTTCGTGTCGCTCTCGGGCACGATCATCACGTCGCTGAAGTTCATTTCGTATGTCATCATCGGCATCATCCTGCTCGTTCTTGCGAACACGATCGTGATGACGGCGCGCGAACGGATACGCGAGTACGCGGTCCTGAAGGTGCTCGGCTTCACATCGTTCCACATCAGCGGACTCATCTTCGGCGAATCGCTCTTCATCGCGATGCTCGGCGGCGTGACGGGCATCGGCCTGACGTTTCCCGTGTGCCGCGGATTCGGCGAGGCGATGAGCTCGTTCTTCCCGCTGTTCAACGTCGAGCCGTCGACGATCGCGCTGTCGCTCGTGTTCTCCGTGTCGGTCGGTGTCATTGCCGCGATGTATCCGGCCGTGAAGTCGGTGCAGACGAAAATTGTCGACGGGCTCAGGCAGATCGGCTGACCGGCTGACCGGCGCGTCATCCATTGACCATGAATTCAAACGCATACAATCATGAAAATTCCTTTAAGCTACAGTTTCAGAAATCTCTGGACGCGGAGGCTGACGACGGCATTGACCGTGGGAGGCGTTGCACTCGTCGTGTTCGTCTTTGCAGCGGTGCTCATGCTCGCCAACGGACTGCGCGAAACGCTCGTCAGCACGGGTTCCGACGACAATGTGATCGTCATCCGGAAGGGCGCGTCGGCCGAGATGATGAGCGCCGTCGGCCGCGAATCGGCCTCCATCCTCGAGAGCCAGCCGGAGATCGCGATCGGACCGGACAGCAAGCCGGTCACATCGAACGAGCTCGTGGTGATCATCAACATGAAGAAGCTCGGCTCCGGTGATATGGGCAATGTGACTGTCCGCGGGGTCACCCCGAAGGGGCAGGACCTGCGGACGAACGTGAAGATCGTGGAGGGGCGGATGTTCACCTTCGGCTCCTCGGAGGTCGTGGTGGGCAACGCGGTGCATGAACGGTTCGAGGGCGCCTCGATCGGGTCGCAGATCAAATTCGCCGGGAGCATGTGGACCATCGTCGGCGTGTTCGACGGCGGCAAGACGGGATTCGCGTCCGAGGTCTGGGGCGACACAGAACAGCTCATGGGCGCGTTCAACAGGCCCGTGTATTCGTCGATGCTCGTGCGGCTCAAGTCGGCCGCCGACTTCGAGGCGTTGAAGACACGGATGGAGGCCGATCCGCGTCTCCGGCAGCTGGAGGCGAAGAACGAGAAGCGGTACTATGAGGAGCAGTCCGAGATGATGGCCACGTTCATCCGCATCCTCGGTCTCGTCATCACGGTGATCTTCAGCTTCGGCGCGATGATCGGCGCGATGATCACGATGTATGCGGCGGTCGCGAACCGGACCACCGAGATCGGGACACTGCGGGCGCTCGGCTTCCAGCGCCGCAGTGTGATGGCGGCATTCCTCATCGAGTCGCTCCTATTGGGCGGCGTCGGCGGGTGCGTGGGCATCGGCCTCGCCTCGCTCCTCCAGGTGATCACGATCTCCACGACAAACTTCGGCACGTTCTCCGAGATTGCATTCGGCTTCGTGCTCTCTCCTCCGATCGTGGCGCAGACGCTCGTCTTCGCGCTTGTCATGGGATTTGTGGGAGGATTCCTGCCGTCGTTCCGTGCGGCGCGGCTTAACATCATCAACGCGCTGCGTGCGTCGTAGTACGCACACGCAAGGAGTCTGCATGTCTGCAACGATCAGGGTGAAGAGCAACGGCAGTCTGAAAGTGGAAGGGGATTTCAGGATCGTCGATTGGGACGGCAACGAGTACGACCTTGGCGGGCGCACCGCGGTGTCGCTCTGCCGCTGCGGCCTCAGCGCGAAGATGCCGTTCTGCGACAGCACGCACAAGACCTCCGGCTTCACGAGCGAGTGCCACGCGCACGCGCTCGAGCCGATGAAGGAG
>JAVBYH010000126.1 GCA_030824175.1 Bacteroidota bacterium
CGTCGAGAAGAAGGGATCGAAAATTTTTCCGAGCACCGACGGCTCCATTCCGACGCCCGTGTCCGAAATACTCACGCCGATGTACGGTTGGAGCCTCTGGGCCGGATATTTTTCCCGCATCGCCGCGGCATCGGCGATACACTCGCGTATCACCATCGTGCCGCGCCCCGACATCGCGTCGCTTGCATTGATCGCAAGGTTCAGCAGCGCCTGGTGTATCTGCCCCGAGTCTCCCATGATGATCCCCGAATCCGCGTCGGTCTTCGTTTCGATGGTGATGGACTTCGGAAGAAAATGCTTCAACAAGTCATCGAGTTCGAGGATGAGGTGCGAGAGGGAAACGGGCTTGAGTTCCGCCTGGTTTGGGCGTGAAAAAAGAAGGAGCTGCCGCGAGATGGACGCCCCGCGCTCCGACGCATCGATGATGCGGTCCACATACTTCTTGAGGTTCGGCGCGGCGGCCGTCTGCTTGCTCAGCAACTCTGCGGAGCCGAGGATCATCGCCAGCAGGTTGTTGAAGTCGTGCGCTATGCCGCCCGCAAGCGTGCCGATCCCCTCGAGCTTCTGCGCCTGCAGCAACTGGCGCTCGGACCGTACGCGTTCCGTGACGTCGCGAAGGATCCCCTCGTGATACAGCACGGTGCCGTCGTCGTCCACGACATGCGAACCGTGATCCTCCACCCACACCTCGGACCCGTCCTTCTTCTTCAGCCGGAACACCGCCATCTCCTCGAGCTTCTCCTCGAGCGCCGCGCTCTCGCGATCGGCCGCCGCGAAGTAGAGCTGCGTCTTGATGTCTATAGCGTACAATTCCTCCTTGCTCGCGTATCCCAGAATCCGGACCATCGCGGGATTCACCTCGATGAACTTTCCCTCGTGCGTGCTCTTGTACACGCCGTCGGGCATCTTCTCGATGAGGTCCCTGTGCAGCCGTTCGGTCTCCAGACGCGCGATCTCGCTCCGCTGCCGCTCCGAACAGATCTTGTGCAACTTCAGCGCCGATGCGATCGAGGCCGAATAGACATCGATCGATGCGTCCTTCGGCACATAGCCGTACGTCAGGAGCGCGGCAGCCTTCGCAAACCGCGCACAATCGGACGCGGTGTATGTGAAGACGATCGGCAGGTCGAATTCGTTCAGTATCGCCCTTGCTGTCTCGATCCCGTCCATGCCCGCTCCGAGCTCCATATCCATCATGATGAGATCGACGGCGGAAGGACTGCGGCGGCAGACGGCTGCTGCATCCCGCCCCGTGTGCGCAACTGTCACGCTGTATCCGGCGGCCGCGAGAAATCCAGAGGCCGCGGATGCGCGTGCCCTGTCGCTGTCAACAAGCAGGATGCTGGTCATGGCAATGCGTGTTAGTTATTGATGAAGGATGTAGGAATTGCACTCGTTCCCAATAACGCATTATAACACCTCTGTGTCACATATACAATGGTGAAATTTCTTTTTATGGATGGGGGAGATGGTTTTGTAATTTCATATTTTTTATCCTATCTTAAAGTGCTTTTACAAGCTTCCTCTTCATCAATCAAGTGAAAAATCATGGGACGAATATTCGAGAAACGAAAATACGTGATGTTCGCGCGGTTTGCGCGCATGTCCAAGGCTTTCAACAGGATCGGTCGTGAGATCGTCATCGCCGTCAAGTCGGGCGGCACGGACCCGAAAATGAACCCGCGCCTGCGCATCTGCATCCAGAATGCGAAAAGCGTCAACATGCCGAAGGACCGCATCGACGCCGCGATCAAGCGCGCGTCGTCGAAGGATACGAGCGCCTACGAGGAGATCGTGTACGAGGGGTACGGTCCGCACGGCGTCGCCGTCATGGTCGAGTGCGCCACCGACAATCCCACACGTACAGTCGCAAACATCAGGCACGCCTTCAGCAAATATGGCGGCTCCCTCGGCGTCACGGGCTCCATCGCGTTCATGTTCGAACGGAAAGGCATCTTCACATTCGCCGCCGATGCCATTAAGGACCTCGACGAGTTCGAACTCGAGTTCATCGACCACGGCCTCGAGGATCTCGTGCAGGACGAAGGAAAGGTCTTCATGTACACCTCGTTCCAGGATTACGGCAAGATGCAGAAGGCGCTCGAGGAAAAGGGCATCGAGGCGACAAGCGTCGAGCTGCAGTTCATCCCGAATGCCACCAAGGAAGTCACCGAGGAACAGGCCAAAGAGGTGCAGGAGCTCCTCGAAAAACTGGAAGAGGACGACGATGTGCAGTCGGTCTTCCACACGATGGGCTGATACTTAACAACAATTATCCATATTACATACTCCGAGGACACACATACATGAAAGACATGACACGCGCAAACATCGCCGCCGCCTTCGCCGGCGAGAGCCAGGCTCACATGAAATATTCTGTCTACGCCGATAAGGCCGAGCGCGAAGGCTACGCGCAGGTGGCGAAGCTGTTCCGCGCCATCGCTTATGCCGAGAAGGTGCACGCCACGAACCACCTCCGCGTCCTCGACGGCGTCCACTCGACCGCCGAAAATCTCGAAGCCGCCGCCGGCGGAGAGAACTACGAAGTGCACGAGATGTACCCCGCTTTCAACGTCGTCGCCGAACTGCAGGATGAGAAAGCCGCCGTGAAGGCGATCCACTACGCGCTCGAAGCCGAGATCATCCACGAAGAGTTGTACAAACAGGCGAAACAGTTCGTCGACGGCGGCAAGGACCTCAACGCGGCGACGATCTACGTGTGCCCCGTCTGCGGCCATACCGCGATCGGCGAAGCCCCCGCCAAATGTCCCGTCTGCAACCTCGCCGGCGACAAATACCAGGCCTTCTAATCCGTCTTATGTAGGGCGAAATGATATTTCGCCCTGCCGATCAACCGTATTATCTTTGAACCAGGGCGAAACGCCGTTTCGCCCTACAGTATTCTACATTCACATTCGATGTCATTAAGAGGGCGAGCTGTTAGCTCGCCTTTTATTCTTTGTCTTTTTGTAGGGCGAGATTTATCTCGCCCCATTTTTTTTGCCCCTCATTATTTCCGCAATTTACACTCCCCGTTCCCGTGCAAGACAAACTCCCTGGCAAAAAAGAGACGGCGTCTCCTTCCGCACCGCGCCCTCCCCGTCGTATATTTAAACCGGTACTTCACGAACGGTTGAACAGACTCATTCTCTCTAAGAACAGATTCCCTCATGAATCACCCGGACGATCATCTACGTAAAGTGCTTGAACAGATTCCTACGTCTGTCGTTCTCACCGATCTCAACGGCGGGATCGAATACGTCAATCCCACGTTTACAGCGGTAACAGGCTACACGTTCGACGAGGTCAGGGGGAAGAATCCGCGCATCCTTCAGTCCGGAAACACACCGGTCGAGGTATATAAGAAGCTTTGGCAGACGATCAGGGCCGGCGGCGAATGGCATGGGGAGTTGCAAAACAAAAAGAAGAATGGCGAACTCTTTTGGGAATCGGTGTCGATCTCCGCGCTCACCGACGACAACGGCAAGATGACGCATTTCCTGGCCGCGAAGGAGGATATCACATCCAGAAAATTGCTCGAACGGCAGCTGCTCCAGTCGCAGAAACTCGAGGGTGTCGGAACGCTCGCCGGCGGCATCGCGCACGATTTCAATAACCTGCTCGCTGTCGTTCTGGGGTCCGCCGAACGCCTTCATGCGCTGCTGGCCGATCATCCCGAGATGCGAAAGCATGTCGAACGCATCATCCAGGCTTCCGAACGCGGCTCGTCCATCTCGCGCCAGTTGCTCATCTTCTCCCGCCCCGATATGGTGAAGCTGCAGCCGATTTCGCTGTCGGAAACGATCCGCGAAATTCAGGACCTGCTTAAACACTTTCTTCCGAAATCGATCGCCATCCACACGTCGATCGAGGTCGACGACGGCATCATCATGGGCGAGTCGGGACAGATCCATCAGGCCCTGTTGAATCTCGCATTGAATGCCGGAGACGCCATGGCACACAAAGGCACGCTCACAATTCGGGAATTCTCCGTCGATCCGGTCTATATCCGCGAGCGGTTTGCGCACGATAACACCGCTGCATTCGTCGGCATCAGTGTGTCGGACACGGGCGTCGGGATGGATGCCGATCTCATCACGAAAATTTTCGATCCCTTCTTCACCACGAAACCGCAGGGCAAAGGAACGGGACTCGGCCTGGCGATGGTTCACGGCATCGTGAAAAGCCACAACGGATTCATCGATGTGATGAGCGTCCCCGGCGAAGGAACAACGGTCGCGCTGTACTTTCCGATGGTGAATTCCGCCGGGGAGACGGGGGAGGGCGAAAGTACCCGGAAGTCGCAACTCATCACCGAGACAATTCTGCTCGTCGATGACGAGGTGCACCTTCGCGAAATGCTCGCCGAATTCCTGACCGAGTGCGGCTATAACCTGCACCTGGCGTCGAACGGAGTGGACGCCATTGAGATATTTCAGAAGCACTATCGCACGATCGATCTCGTCATCACGGATCTCGGCATGCCGCTGATGGGCGGCGCCGAGCTCTTCCGCCGACTCGTGAAGATCGACGCCGACGTCAAGGCTGTCGCGACCTCGGGGTACCTCGATGGCGTTACGAAGGAACACCTGATGGAGCTGGGCTTCAAAGACGTGCTCACGAAGCCGTCCAGGCTCGAGTTCCTCCACTCGGTGATTCGCCGCGTGCTCCTCGCCGACTGACAATTCCTGTTACCCCCGCGTCTGTCGCACGAACATCCGCAGCAGCCCCGGCATGGCATGCAGCGCCTTCATCCCGAAGCGCCGCAGGTGAGTGGACAGAAGCATTCGCTGCAGGACTCCCGCTACCATGAGCCTCTGCCTGAAAAGCTTGTTGCGACGCATGATGTAGAGCGTTTCCGCCGCATGCGAATCGAGCCTGCCCGCGGTGTACTCGTCGATAATCTCGGCCGCCAGCCGCGCCCCCTGAAACGCCATTCCCATG
>JAVBYH010000067.1 GCA_030824175.1 Bacteroidota bacterium
GGCACATTTCTCTGCACAAAGGCGTTCCTGCCCGGCATGATCCGAAAGAGGGGAGGGCAGATCGTGAACATCGCCTCGCTCGCCTCGAAGAATTCGTTCGTCGGCGGGGCCGCCTATTCGGCCACGAAGTTTGCGATGCTCGGATTCGCCCGATCCCTCATGCTCGAGGTGAGGAACGACAATATCCGCGTCGTCACCATCTGTCCCGGTTCGGTGAACACCGAATTCTCCGATCATGCGGCGGACGCGCACACGATCATTCAGCCCGAAGACATTGCAGAGACGACGCTCTTCGCGCTCACAATGCCGGCGCGCACGAATGTGAGCGAGATCGACGTCCGTCCCTCGAAGATCGTGAAATAACTTATTGGTTCCCGGGAAGGGGAGCCGCGGGCTGGCCGGGAGGGGCCATCCGCCGGTGTTCTTGCCGCATGCCCATCCTGCCTGGTCTTCCTGCCCCGTCCTGCATGCCGTCGCGGTTGCCTTTGGCGGCTCGAAGTGTTCCGGCGCGCAGCGCCTGCTTCCACACCTTCTGCTGGTCCGGGGTGAGCATCTTGTTGATCGCGAACCAGCCGTCGACCTTATTCATCCGAAGCTCGGCTTCCCGTGCGGCCGCCTCGGACATTTTCTTTGCGATGGCCGCCTGATCGGGTGCATCGGCCATGAGGAGGTGGCGCAATTCGAGCTTCGAGGTTTCGGCCTTGGCGCGCAGCTCGATGGCCTGTTTCCCGTTCTCCAGTTTCAGCCTGGCCATGTCCTTTTTCTGCGCGTCGGTGAGATTGAGCGACGCGAGGAAGTTCTTTTTTGCGTGCATCCGGCGCCCGGCCTGCTGCGTGTCGGTATCGGCGGCCCAGCCCGTGAGGCTTGCGCCGAAGAGAGCGAGAACGATGAACGAGAGTAGTTTTTTCATTGTGTGTCTCCAAGTAGTAATGAATGGTTGAGATGGCGGCGTGCCTGTGCGGGCTCTTTCCGTCGGGACCCGCACTCCGCCCTTCCTCCAGATAGACACCAAAAAAAAAATTAAGTTTAATCCGTTCCGTATTGCGTCTCAGCGGTGTTTTGCCTATTTTTCACTATGATCCTTGCTACGATGCCAATATATTAACGATCAACACTCCCCCTCGCGGTGTTCGCGCCGCCTGAGGCCGGAGAGTATTGACATCACAGCAACCAACGGTGAACGCGTGAGAACCCAACACATCGCTCGAGTCCTTCTTCTTAGTACTATCGTTTTTTTCCTAACCGGTTGCCAGGTCTTTTCCCCCGTCGGCGATTTTATCGGCCAGCGCTACACGAATACGGCCTCGTACTTCAACACGTACTACAACGCGCAAAAAATGTTCGGCGAGGCCGAGTCTGAAGTGCTGATGACTCTGAATGCTGCGCGGGAGAAGAGCGCGCGGGGGCAAACCACTGCCTTCGTCCTGTCGTCGACGGCGAGGCAGAAGTTCACGAATTCTATCGAGAAGAACAGCAAACTCCTCTCGTACTATCCCACCTCGAAGTACGTGGACGACGCCCTCCTGATGATCGGAAAAGCGTACTACTACCTCGAGGAGGATGTGAAGGCTGAACGAAAATTCCTCGAGCTCATCTCGCAGTATTCCGAGAGCGATCTCGTGTTCGAGACGAAGCTGTGGTACGGAAAATCGCTCCTGCGGCAGAAGCGGAATGCCGAAGGGCTCCAGCTGCTCGCGACGCTCTATACCGACGCGCTTGAGGACGGGGATGACGATGCAGCCGGACTCGCCGCGCTCGCCGTTGCCGCGTATTATTTCGAGGAGAATGATTATGACAACGCGCTGAAGTATTACGCGCAGTCCGTCGATGCGTTGAGCGACGACGAGGAGAATGCGCGCACGCAGTTTCAGATCGGCATATGCTACAGCAAGATGGACAGGCCCTCGGAGGCGCGGGAGGCGTTCCGCGCGGTGACGGACTACAGCCCCGATTACAACACGGCGTTCCAGGCGGCGGTGTACGAGAGCCGCATGCTCACGCGCGAGCAGAAGTACGATGCGGCGCTCGAGTTGCTCTTCGAAAAGATCGACGACTCGAAGTTCTCCGAATTTTACGGCACCGCACACCGCGAAGTGGGCAACACGTACGCCGCACAGGGTAACATCGATGAAGCCGTGGCGCAGTACCGGTATGTGGACACAGCCTTCGCGCGCACCGACGACGCCGCTCGTTCCATGTTTGCGCTTGCCACTCTCTACGAGTTCACGCTCATCCAATACGATTCCGCGCGCACGTATTACGACAAGGCCAAGGTCGAATTCTCCTCTTCCGAGATCACGCCCGATGCGACGAGGAAGTCCGAGATCTTCGGAAAATATTTCTCGCTGAAGCGCGACCTGGCCAATTACGACACGCTCATCACCGATATTCTCTTTCCGCGGCCGGTGAAGCTCGATTCCGCGCTCGCGGCCAGGCGGGATTCCGTGCACAGAGCCGATTCGCTCGCACGCGCCGAACGGGGCGAGTCCGCCCTGGAACGCATGGCGCGCATGCGCACCGATACGTCGTCCGCGCCGGCAGACACGGCCGCGGCCGGAGCAGGCGTCCTGACGGCGCTGCAGAACGCGGCCGACTCACTGAAGCTCGCGCCTCCCGCGGAACTCACGCAGGCGATGAAAGACAGCGTTGCCTCGGCCGACAGTCTCGTGCTCGCCGCCAAGAGGGTTGAAAAAAACAAACTCCTGGATTCGCTCGCCCTGCAGGTGACGCGGACGAAATTCGAACTCGCGGGACTACTGTATCTTGAACTGAACCGTCCGGATTCCGCGCTTGTGTACTTTACCGAGGTCGTTCGGCACACGACCGACAGCAGCCTCGCCGCGCGCTCCTATTTCACGATGGCCGAGATCCATGCCTCGTCCGATTCCTCCTCCAGGACCACGATCGATTCGATCTACAGGCGCATCATCGCCATCGCGCCGCAGTCGTCATACGCGCAGGAAGCGAGGAAGAATCTCGGCATCCCGCTGCTTGCCGAGGCGACGGATTCGGCCGAGGTGCACTTCTGGGCCGCCGAGCGTGCAATGGATACCGGCAAGCCGCAGGAGGCCATACCGTTGATGCGGTCGCTTGCCGCGAAGTTCCCGAAGTCGCCGTATTCCTCCAAGGCGCTCTTCGCCGTCGGCTGGATCTTCGAGAATTCATTGTTCGCCAACGACAGCGCCGAGGCGGCCTACAACCAGCTGAAGGAAAAATTTCCGGCCTCGAAATACACGAAAGAAGTCCAACCGAAGCTCTCGGAGATCGCCACGATGAGGCGCGAGGCCGAGGACAAGGCGAAGGCCGAGAGGGAAGCGAACGCAAAGGCCGAAGCCGAAAAGAAGGCTGCGCTCGAAAAGGCCGAGGCCGACAAGAAGGAAGCGGCCGAAAAGGCGAAAGTCGATGCTGCAAAATTGAACATCCCAAAAAGCGGAAAACAACCACTGCCCGATTCGTCAGGAGTCCGGACGCGCACAGTTCCGGCCGCCCTCGATTCGGCCGGGGCTCCGATGCACGTGCTTCCCGCCGCGTCCGACTCTGCGGCGGTTCAGCCCACGGCCGATTCGACCGCCGTGCGGATGAAATGGAGGCCGAAGCAGGGCGTACCGGCGGCCGATACGACATCGCGGATGGAATAATAGAAAAGACACTCATGCACCAGGAATTCGCGGTCGTCCGATCGCTCACGAGCATCACTCCCGAAATCAAACGCCTCACGCTCCACGCGCCGTCGATCTGCCGCGGCGCACAGCCGGGGCAATTTCTCAACATCCGCGTCGACGTGAATGTCCCCCTCCTGCGGAGGCCGTTCAGCATCCACGACATCGACGGCGACGATCTTTCCATCCTGTTCACCGTGGTCGGGCGGGGCACCACTGTGCTCGCGCGAAAAGAACCGGGCGACACACTGGACATCATCGGTCCCTGCGGCAACAGCTTCCTTCCCTTCACCGAAGGCGCCTACGACACGTCCATCTTCGTCGCCGGAGGGATCGGCGTGGCGCCGTTTCCGTTCTTCACGAAGCGGATGGATCCGTCGCGGCGCATCGAGACGTTCATCGGCGCGCGCTCCAGGGACTTTGTGATTGACGGGGGAATGCGGAATGTCCACATCGCCACAGACGATGGCAGCCTCGGGTATCACGGCACGGTGCTCGACCTGCTGAAGGAGTATCTGTGCGCGAACGATGCCGGAGCGGTGCGCTTGTTCCTGTGCGGCCCCTCGCGCATGATGCGGGCGGTGGCGGACTATGCGCTCGAGATGAACATTCCGGCCTATGCGTCCATTGAGTGCGACATGGCGTGCGGCATCGGCCTCTGTCAGGGCTGCGCGGTGGAATCAAACGGCGGCGACAAAAAATATTTTCTGGTCTGCACGGACGGAACGATCTTCGACACTCGAACGGTGAAAATCTAGTTATGAACGAATCCTTTTCGCTCCGCGGCATCACATTCAGGAACCGTGTGTTCACGGCTTCGGGCACATTCGGGTACGGCGACGAGTCAACGGGACTCGTGGATGTGAACAGTCTCGGGTGCATTATCACAAAGAGTCTGTCGATGAAGCCGAGGGACGGCAACGCCGCCCCCCGCATCACCGAGACGGCGAGCGGCATGCTCAACTCCATCGGCCTGGCGAACATCGGCGTGCAGAAATTCATCGACGTGAAGCTCCCCGTGCTGCGCACGTACCGGACGAAGATTATCGCGAACATTGCCGCCAGCAGCGTGGAGGAATACTGCGCCGTTGCCGAGCGGCTGGAACCATACGCCGAGATCGTCGGGTACGAGATCAACGTGTCCTGCCCGAACGTGAAGGAAGGCGGGCTGAACTTCGGGACGGATCCGACGCAGGTGGCCCTCATCACGAGGGAGGTGCGGCGCCGCACCGACAAGCTGCTC
>JAVBYH010000133.1 GCA_030824175.1 Bacteroidota bacterium
CACGAAACACGCTTGTGCTCATCAGACCCGGACACACATCACCCACCCCCAAGGAGAACTGTACAATGAAAACATTGTTTCCCTATCTCGTGCTGCTGCTTTGTGCTGTCGTGCTCGGCGCACCGCGCGCCAACGCACAAAAAGTCCAGGGCCGCTGGCTCTTCGACGCTCCCTCGAAATTAACGGCGGCGGTTCCAGGATACGGCAAGGACCTTGTGCTTGTCGGCAAGGACTCCGCGATCGCCGGTCCGACCGCGGGCAACGGCGCCGTGCGGATTCCCAAAGGCAGCTGGTATCAATTGGTGCACGGATTCAAGGCGAACGGCGGGGGCGGTGATTCGGTCTCGCGCGTGAACGAATATTCGATCATGATCGACTTCAGGCTCCCGGACCTCACCCGCTGGTACACGTTCTTCCAGACGGACATGAAGAATGCGAGCGACGGCGACTGCTTCGTGAAGCCGACCTCGGGCGTCATCGGGACGACAGCGACGAAATATTCGACGGACGCCGTTGCGGCGAACCAGTGGTACCGGTTCGTCATTTCGATCAAGAATGGTGTGTTGCACAACACATACATCGACGGCAAACTCGTCGTCACCGGCACGCCGCTCGCAGTGGACGGGCGCTTCGCCCTCGACAGCATGCTGCTGATGTTCGGCGACGACGACGGGGACGACGGCGACATCGATGTGGCCGAACTCGCCATGTGGGACCGCGCGCTGACCGACAAGGATGTGGCGGCCATGAAGACAGTGGGGACGACGTATACGCAGGGACGCTGGACGTTCGACAATGCCTCGAAGCTCACGGCTGCGGTGAAGGGCTTCGGCAATGACCTCGTGCTGGTGGGAAAAGATTCCGCAGTGGCAGGTCCCGGTGCGGGCAACGGCGCAGTGCGCATTCCCAAGGGGAGCCATTACAAGGTGTACCACGGGTTCAAGCCGAACGGCGGCGGAGGCGATTCCGTCAGTTACGTCAACGAGTATTCGATCATGGTCGACTTCAGGCTTCCCGATCTCACACGGTGGTACACATTCTTCCAGACCAACTCGCTCAATGCCAACGACGGCGACTGTTTCGTGAAGCCGACCTCGGGCGTCATCGGAACAACGGCCACGCAATATACGGCGACAGGGGTCGCGGCGAACCAATGGTACAGATTGATCCTGTCGATAAAGAACGGCGTGCATCACAACACGTATCTCGACGGGAAGTTGGCGCTCGCCGGCACGGCGCTTGGCGTGGACGGCAGATTCGGGCTCGACTCGCTCCTCATTGCATTCGGCGACGAGGACGGCGATGACGGCGACATCGATATCGCCGAGCTTGCCATGTGGGACTACCCTCTGACCGAGGCTGAAGTCGCGGCGCTTGGGAAGGTGCCGACAAAGACGACGAGTGTGCGGCACGGCGGCGCCGCCGTTGCGGAATGCTTCGAACTGCTGCAGAATTTTCCGAATCCGTTCAACCCGTCGACGCAGATCGCATTCTCGATTCCGCGCGGCGGATGGGTGAGCGTGAAGGTGTACGACCTCCTTGGCCGCCAGGTGGCGACTGTCGTAGACCGGCACATGGAGGCGGGAATGCATGCGGCCGTCTTCAATGCGGGCGCGCTGACAAGCGGGATGTACTTCTATAAAATAGAGGCCGGCTCGTTCGTGGCGGTTAAAAAAATGATGTTCCTGAAATAGTGCAGCGCCGTTCCGGGTCTCACCGCGTGACGAATGCATCGACGGCCGAGACGATCGCATCCATGCGGTCATATCCGGTGCCGGCCTCGAGGTACACACACTCCGTGTCGGAGAGCCGCCATAGGCACCGAATGGCGCCTTCGGTCTCTCTGCGCTGGACGCCTGCGGGTCTGAAGTTCTGGAACCCTGCCGCGGATGAGAAGCTGTCTGCCTCGCGTACACTGCCGAAGGCGATGTGTGCGAGCGACAACTCGACGGTATCGGACCGGACGGGGAGGATGTGCGCGGCATAGGTGTCGCATCCAGAGAAGAGTCCCTCCCAAGCCGGAAAGCCGTTCTCGATGCCGAGCCGGCCCTTCATGAATTTCATGGAGCCGCCGAGTGCGCGCAGTGAAGGAATGCCGAACACGGGCGGGAGCATCGGATCCGAGGGCCCGATCTGCGACAGGAGCCGGCGCACGATCGTCATTCCGATGCGGCCGGCCTCCGGCGTGCCCTTGTCGTTCGCGACGGACACATAGAAGTCGCCGCGGGCGGCCTGGACCTGATAGCGCGAGATGCAATGGTGTGCGTCGAGCGAATCTCCGCCGGGACATGTGGCTGCGGAGATGGAGAAGATCCCGAATGCGGATGCGGGGTTCTGCATCCTGTAGAGATCGATCTGAAATTTTATTCCGTCGGCCTCGGCCTTGCGGGCGAGGAGTTGAGAAAAGCCGTACTCGAGATATACGTCCGCGCCGCCGTTGATGTATCCCCACAGCGACGTGCCGTCGTACGTCTTCTCGTGAAGGATGTGCAGACCGGGGGCTTCCCCGTCCGAGAGGACGGGAAAACCGGATTGTGCAAGAGCAATGCTGCAGCAAAGGTGGAATGCCGCCGCGGCATGCAGTATGAGTCTGTTCATGTGCGTCCTTGTGCCCTGGGCCGATGCGGGGTGCCGCAACGGCGAGTTTTAAACCGTGACCGATTCGAGCGTGATCTTTGCGGGATCGGCGACGCCGAGCCCCAGCGCTTGTGCGAGCTCGAGAAATTTTTTCCCCTTCGGCGATTCTTCCTTCTGAATATTTTCGGCGATCCGCTTCTTCAACACGATGTCGTACCCGATGCGATCGACGGCGACGGGATCGGTGCCGACGAGCACCGTCTTGTAGTCCGTGAAGAACTGCGGATTCGCGCCGGGGCCGCCGTTGTAACATCCCCTGATGCCGTCGACGATGTTGAGCACCACCTTGTCGCGCAGCGGGGGGAAGGCGCACACCTCGGCGGAGGTCTCGGACCAGAGCGTCTTGTGGAGCCGTCCGGTGTTCGAGATGCTGCCGTACGCAAGGTTCTTCAGGCAGAGGGTCACGGACGAGCCCGCGTTTTTCAGGATCGGGATGTTGATGATCTTATCGACCTGCTGCGTGCAGATGCGGCTGAAATACGAATGCTTGCCCTCATTGATCATATACGGGATCGTTTCGGCATCGTACGATTGTTCGACGTCCGCCCAGTACGACCACTGTTTGTCGATCATCGCTTCGCCATAGAGTTTCCCGGCGGCGTCGTAGAACGAGCCGGCCGCGTCCTTCCTCTCCGTGCCGGTGATCGTGATGCCCGGGAAGTTCGCTTCGGTGAAGCCGGCCTCATGGAGCTCGAACTCGCGCCGGTCCCAGATGACGATCTGCTTCCGGGGGATGCCTGCCGCCTCCAGCTGCGCGATCACCGCATGGACGATCTCATGGCTTGTGGAAAGGAGCGTTCCCCCGATCGGGTTGACCTTCAGGCCGATGACGTCGGAGGGCGAGACGAACATGCGCCATGCCTTCCCCGGATCCTCTTCCCCTGTCAGTTTCACAATGCCTTCGCGCACCATCCTGTCTATTTCGCCCCTGTTGAAGACGTTATCGGCGATGCACTTTTCGCTGCGCACTTGCACCACGCGGCCGGGAAATTTGCCGGGCATCGAGTGCTCCGTGCGGGGATACTTGGTGAGATCTGCAGCATTGGTCCGTGTCTTTTCCTCGGGCAGGATGCCGGCGAGCACGGTGTTGACAGACGGGGTGAGCACGGCGGCGCCGAGACTGCCGGCGGCGATCGACTTCACAAATGTACGACGCGTTGCCATAGGATTGGTCCTTCATAGAGTGATGGGCGGGAAAGGGAACACCATGGCCCATAAAGTACCAAACGTTTGCGAAGGATTCAAGTGCCCCGATGCCGCCACCTCGCGCGCGGGCGGAAGGTATGGGCGCCGGATTTTAACGACGGATTTTATGGGCTTCTTCGGTTTTAATTCATTATTTTTAGATCCACATGGGGCATCACGCGCATCGAATCAAAACGGTCACAATGATCACTCCACACAATCTGCTCGAGCGGCTCGACCGGATCGCCCGCTCGCTCGAAGACTCCGGACACGCGCTGGCGCTCATCGGCCTGGGCTCCGTCGGGCGCGAACGGGAACGATTGGACCGGTATTCGGACCTCGATTTTTTCGCCATCGTCGAGGACGGATTCAAGTCCGGCTACATCGACGATCTCTCCTGGCTGACGGGCATTGCCCCGGTTGCCTATTCGTTCAGGAACACGAAGGACGGGTTTAAGCTGCTGTATGCAGACGGCGTGTTCTGCGAATTCGCCGTGTTCGAACTGGATGAATTGAAGACAGTTGCGTTCTCGGAGGGGAGTGTCGTCTGGAAACGGGCGGATGTCGACGAGGCTATCTGCCGGCCAGTGGTGCCGTATCCGGTGCAGAATACAAGTACGGACTTCCTCCTCGGCGAGGCGCTCACCAACCTCCTCGTCGGGTTGAGCCGTCACCATCGCGGCGAGGCGCTGAGCGCATCGCGGTTCATCCAGCAGTACGCGGTGGACAGGGTGCTTGCGCTCGCCCCGGCGATCGAGGATGAGCGGCCCGGAGTGCGGGACCCGTTCGTGAACGAGCGCCGGTTCGAGGAGCGCTTCCCGCACGTCGCGGCGGAACTCTCTTCCTTCGTCCAAGGTTATGACCGTAACATCGAGTCGGCCGGAGCGATACTCGCATTTTTGCAGCGGCACTTTCCATTGGATACGGCGATGGCGCGCGCCATCGGCTCGCTCATCACTCACACGATCGACACCCCATGAAAATTCTGCTGACCGGCGCGAACGGCTACATCGGCAAGCGCTTGCTGCCTGTGCTCCTGGGCTCCGGCCACGAGGTGA
>JAVBYH010000125.1 GCA_030824175.1 Bacteroidota bacterium
CAATGAACGGCATCCGCGTACGCCAGAGCGACATCGACGACAGGCTCGCCGAAATGAAGGAGGGCACTCCGGTGCGTATCTCCTACTTCCGGAATGACATGCTTCGCGAGACGACTGTAACCACCCGGTATGTGGGTCCCGCGCAGTACATTGTGCGCCAAACAACATCGCCCACACCGCTCCAGCGATCGATCTTCGAAGGATGGGTACGATGCCCGTGGGACGCCGTTGCGGCGCAAAAATAAGACGCACTGCGCCGCGCCGTGCGTTGACTTTATAGGTTTTTTTGTCTAACTTTTTTCTTATTCTCATTACAACTGCAGACGTTATGACCGGATACATTCCAATTCTTATGATGGTAAGCGCCGCCATCGGGCTGGGGCTCCTTCTCTACGGATTATTCAAGGTCCTCGGCCCCCACCGGCCGAATGCCGAGAAGCTAACGACGTATGAAAGCGGCATGACACCGGTGCGCTCAGCGCACGAGCGGTTCTCCGTGAAATACTACATGGTGGCCGTGCTCTTCATCCTCTTCGACATCGAAGTCGTGTTCCTCTACCCCTGGGCCGTGAACTTTCAGGCATTAGGATTGTTCGGATATGTAGAGATGGTGCTGTTCATCATCATTCTGTTCGCCGGCTATTTCTACATCTACAAAAAAGGAGCACTGCAATGGGATTAGAAAATGTCCTCCCCGAAGGGATTGTCGGAACGACAGTCGAAGCGGCGATCAACTGGTGCCGCAAGAATTCCGTCTGGCCGATGCCCCTGGGCATCTCGTGCTGCGGCATCGAGATGATGTCGTTCGCGATGCCGCGCTTCGATGTGGCCCGGTTCGGTTCCGAAGTGTTCCGCTTCTCCCCGCGTCAATGCGATCTGCTGATCGTGGCCGGGACGACCACATACAAAATGGCCCCCGTGGTCCGGAAGATCTACGACCAGATGCCCGATCCTAAATGGGTCATGGCGATGGGCGCCTGCACGTCCTCGGGCGGCATGTACCGCACCTACTCCGTCGTGCAAGGCATCGACCAGTTCCTGCCGGTGGACATCTATGTCGCGGGCTGTCCGCCGCGTCCGGACAATCTCCTGAACGCGCTGATCATGCTCCAGGAAAAGATACAGCGCGGCGAAGGCAAGGGCGCGCCGATCTTCGTCGGCGACGATCGTCCGGAGAAACAGCAGCTGCATCAAATATCAGTATAACTATTCCGGGCGGCACGCGACGACACCGCCGGCGTGCGCTTCCGCTTCGTTCACTTTGCACCAAGACATCCATGATCTCTACCGTTGTCGAACTACTGAAGACGCGCTTTCCCGGGAGCGTCATCTCCATCAGCGAATTCCGGAACGAAACAACCGTCGTTCTCAGGAGGGAGGACATCGTCGATGTGTGCATGGCCCTTCGCGACGACGAATCCTGCCGGTTCGATTATCTCAGCGACCTCTGCGGCGCCGACGCATATACGCCGGAGAACCGGTTCGAGGTGGTCTACAATCTCCTCTCGCTCTCGCACAAGCACCGCATCCGGCTGAAGATCACCGCCGACGAGACGGACGCGCGCGTCCCCAGCGTGACAAGCGTCTGGCCCGGTGCGGAATGGCCCGAGCGCGAAGCCTACGACATGTACGGCATCCACTTCGACGGCAACAAAGACCTGCGCCGCATGTACATGCCCGAAGATTTTGACTACCACCCGCTGCGAAAAGATTTTCCGCTGATGGGCATACCGGGAGCCATGCCGCTTCCCCGGAAATAACGTTTATTGCACAACGAATCGACTGTTCAATGAATATAGATCAAGCGCTCGAAGTCCGAAACCAAAAAATACTCGCAGCCCTCGAAAATCAGGACACCACCGTCGAATTCGACGACGCCCTTGAAAATGCGATGGTGCTCAACATGGGACCGCAGCACCCGGCAACGCACGGCGTTCTGCGCCTGCTCATCAAGCTCGACGGTGAAACGGTGGCGGCGTGCGTTCCCGAACTGGGCTACCTCCATCGCGGGTACGAAAAACTCGCCGAGAACTGCTCGTTCCACGAGTTCATTCCCCACACGGACCGGCTCGACTACATCTCGCCGCTCATGAACAACACGGCGTACGTGCTGGCGGTCGAGAAGCTCATCGGCATCGAGGCGCCCCGGCGCACGCAGTTCATCCGCGTGATCATCTCGGAACTCGCCCGCATCTCGTCGCACCTCATCGCGATCGGCGCCATGGCAATGGACGTCGGCGCGCTCACCGTGTTCACGTGGACGTTCACCGAACGAGAAAAGCTCTACGATATTTTCGAATCGCTCACCGGAGCGCGCTTCACAACAAGCTACACGCGCGTCGGCGGCGTCGCACAGGACATGAAGCCCGAGCACGCCGCGATGATCTCGGCGTTCCTCGACCAGTTCCCGGCGAAGCTCGACGAAAGCGTGCGCCTGCTCAACACGAACCGCATCTTCATCGAACGCACCGACGGCGTCGGCGTCATCTCGCGCGAGAAGGCCGTCGCCATGGGCATGACGGGGCCGTGCCTCCGCGGCACGGGCGTCGAACACGACATCCGCCGCTTCGAACCGTACCTCGTCTACAGCGAACTCGACTTCGACGTCCCCACGTTCACCGAAGGCGACGCACTCGCCCGGTACTACGTGCGGCTGAATGAAATCAAGCAAAGCGTCCTCATCATCCGACAGGCGCTTGCGAAGATCCCCACGGGACCGATCCACGCGTTCGAGCCGAAGAAGGTGCTCCCGCGCAAGGATCGCGTGTACACGAAGATGGAAGAGCTCATCCACGATTTCATGATCATCAACTTCGGCATCGAACCCCCGGCTGGCGAGATCTATCATGCCGTCGAGGGATCGAAAGGCGAGCTCGGCTTCTACATCCAGAGCCGCGGCGGCGCCCAGCCCTGGCGCATGAAGATCCGCTCCCCTTCGTTCATGAATATCCAGTCCGTCCCCCTGCTCGTGAAGGACGAGCTGATCTCGGACATCGTCGCCATCCTCGGATCCGTCGATCCCGTGATGGGCGAGGCCGACAAATAATTTTTTTTGCAGGGCGAGATTCATCTCGCCCAATTTCAACAAATAATCAACGTCTATGCTTTCACCCGAAAATTTGAAAAAAGTCGAGGCCGTCCGCTCCCACTATCCCGACAGCAAGGCCGCGCTGCTCCCCGCGCTCTGGATCGCGCAGGAACAGGAGGGCTGGATCTCGACGGACATGATGCGCTACCTCGGCGACCTGCTCGGCGTCACGTACGCCCACGTCATGGGCGTCGTCACCTTCTATACGATGTTCATCGACAAGCCGCAGGGAAAATACCACATCGAAGTCTGCACGAACGTCTCGTGCCTCCTTCGCGGCTCGGACAAGATCGTGGACGCGGTGCACAAATGCACGGGTGCGAAGCCCGGTCAGACCTCGGCCGACGGGAAGTTTACGGTGAGCGAGGTCGAATGCATGGGCGCCTGCGGCGGCGCGCCGATGATCGCCATCGGTGAAGAGTATTACGAACGGCTCTCTGCTGAAAAGCTCGAAGAGATCCTAAACACATTGGCGTAACATGGAAAAATACATCCTCCCGGAAATACCCGATTATCACCTGCTCCCGGTGTACGAACAGCACGGCGGATACGGCGCATTGAAAAAATCGCTCGGCATGAAGCCCGAGGAGATCATCGACGAAGTGAAGAAATCGAGCCTCCGCGGACGCGGCGGCGCCTGCTTCCCCACCGGTCTCAAGTGGTCCTTCATGCCGAAGGGCAACACGATCCCGAAATACCTCGCCGTCAACGGCGACGAGTCGGAACCCGGCACGTTCAAGGACCGGATGATCTTCGAGTTCAATCCGCATCAGCTTATCGAGGGCATCCTCATCGGCTGCTACGCCATGGGCATCACATCCGCGTACGTGTACATCCGCGGCGAATACGGCAAGTGGATCAAGATGCTCCAGAAGGCGGTGGACGATGCATACGCCAAGGGCTACATCGGCGAGAACATCCTCGGCACCGGCTTCAGCACGAACATTTATCTCCATCAGGGCGCGGGTGCGTACATCTGCGGCGAAGAGTCAGCCCTCATGAATTCCGTCGAGGGCGGACGCGGACTGCCGCGTATCAAGCCTCCGTTCCCCGCCGCGTTCGGCCTGTGGGGGAAGCCTACGACGATCAATAATATCGAGACGATGGCGAACGTCCCCCTCATCATGAACAAGGGGTGGGAGTGGTATTCGAAGATCGGCGCCGCGAAACACCCGGGACCCATTCTTGTCGGCATCAGCGGGCACGTGAACAAGCCCGGCGTCTACGAAGTCCCGACCGGCGTCCTCCTCACGGAGCTCATCGACACATACGCCGGCGGCATGCTCGACGGGAAACCGTTGAAGGCGCTCATTCCCGGCGGCTCGTCAACAATGATCCTCCGGGCGGAACACGTCCCCGGCGTCACGATGGATGCCGATTCGCTCAAGGCCGCCGGTTCGTCCGTCGGCACCGCGGGCATGATCGTCATGAACGAGGACACGGACCTCATCCGCGTCATCACGCGCATTGCAAAATTCTATTATCACGAATCATGCGGACAATGCACCCCGTGCCGCGAAGGCACGGGGTGGCTCTTCAAGATCCTGAAGCGCTTCGAAGCCGGCGATGCGACCTCCGCAGACATCGACCTGCTTCTCGATGTCGCCAACAACATTGAAGGCAACACGATCTGCGCGCTCGGCGATGCGGCCGCATGGCCGGTGCAGAGCATGGTCAAGCGGTTCCGGGAAGAATTCGAGAAACGCGTCAAACCCGCCGAGAGTATTGCTAGCTAAAGACAAATGCCGAT
>JAVBYH010000417.1 GCA_030824175.1 Bacteroidota bacterium
GTTATCGGAAATCGATGCCTTCGTTCGCGAGCTTGTCGGCTTCCTTGTTCTGGGCGCGTGGCACGTGGGAAATTGTGAACGTGAAGCGGGCCGTCCGCAGGAGCTCCTTCACGCGGGCGAAATGGATCTTCAGACCCTCGTCCTTCACCTTGTATTCCCCCTTGAGCTGCTTCACCATGAGCTCGCTGTCGGCGAAGACCGCGAGGGCGTCGCACTGCAGCGCGTCCGCGTGCGCGATGACCTTCTCGAGGCAGACGATGAGCGCCGTGTACTCGGCCTGGTTGTTCGTCACCGTGCCGAGATAGCGCCGTTCTTCGAGCACGACCTCGCCCGCGTCGTTCTTAATAATCACACCGATGCCTGCGTCGCCCGGATTTCCGCGCGACGCCCCGTCCGTCCATGCACGAAGCCTCATGCGTCCACATCCACAGTCGTCGCGAGCTGGTCGGAGACGATCATCCGGCCGCAATGCTGGCACATGTAGAGCGCATCGTTCTTCCGGATCTCGATGAGGTGCTGGGGAGGGATCTGGTTCTTGCATCCCGAGCAGCAGCGGTTTTTCCAGATCACGGCCACCGACACGATGCCGCGTGCGTTGCGGATGCGGTCGTACTGAGCGATGTCTTCGCGGGCGATCTGCGCGGCAACCTTCTCGCGCGCGCCGCGCAGCTTCGTTTCTTCCTCTTCGGTCGCCTCGGACACCTTTGCCAGATCGACTTCCTTCTCGGCGAGTTCTTCCTTCTTCTCGTCGAGCTTCAGCGTGAGGGCGTCGATGTCAAGCTTCGCGGTGCTCATCTGTCCCTCGAACGACTGGAACTGGCCCTGGAGCGAAGCGATCGATTCGACGGCGAACTCGATCTCCTTCGTGATCGCGTCGTACTCTTTATTGTTGCGCACCTGGTACTGCTGGCTCTTGTAGCGCTCCAGCTTCTCGGTGAACTCTATCAGATCCTCGTCGGCCTTGTTGCGGGCAGCGACGTTCGCCGTTATAAGATCACGCTTCTGCTGTATCGACGCCTCAAGCTGTGCGACGTCCTCTCGCATCTGCCGTACGATCCCCGGCAAATCTCCCTTTGATTCCTCGAGTCTGAATAAATTGGCATCGAGCATCTGCAGCGTGTACAACAAACGAAGTCTTTCTTCCAATGGAATCTCCTTAGCGTGAATGGAGGCAAGCGTCGGTGGATGGACTACTTGCCCCAAGCAACATTAACAAAAATGAATCGGGTTCGTGGTGAATTGTGTAACAATCGTTTTAAATCGCGCTCCGTTCGACAGTCCAATCTCCCTCAGTGTGACGGAGAGGGGGAGGAGCACAAGGTGTTCGGTTTCATAATGTCCGCCGTCGACGAGCAGGAGGGTGTCGTCCGCCTCCTGCATCGCGTGGTATTTCATATCCGCCGTCACGAAGGCGTCCGCCATGTTCGCCCTGGCGTCGCCGATCAATTCGCTGCCCGATCCGCCGCAGACGGCCACGCGGGAGATCATGCGGTTGATTCCGCCGGCGTACCGGAGGCCTTCGGCGCCGAGCGCGCGTTTCACCGCCGCCAGGAACGTCTTCGCATCCACCGGTTTCGGCAGATCGCCGACGGCGCCCATTCCGTACTCCGTATTTCTGTTCTCGAGCGGATACACGTCGTAGGCGACCTCTTCGTAGGGGTGCGCCTTCGTCATCGCGGCGAGGACCGGCTTCACCTTCCAGCGTTCGGCGAGCATCTCGATCCTGACTTCCGGCGTGCGTTCGAGCGATCCGACCGTGCCGATGAACGGCTGCGCGCCGTGCATCGCCTTGAATGTCCCTGTGCCCTCGACACGGAAGCCGCACTCCTCGTAGTTCGTGAACGTGCCTCCGCCCGCCGCGTGCATCGCGCCTGCCACCCGATCGGCGTGCGTCGCCGGGACGAACACCGCGATCTTCGTGAGCGTCTCCGTCATCGGCTCGAGGACCCGAATGTTCCCGAGTCCGAGCGCGTGGGCGAGCGCGAAGCTCACGCCGTGCCGCACGCTGTCAAGATTCGTGTGCGCCGCATAGACGGCGATGCCGTGTTCGATGAGGAACATCACGAGCTCGCCCGTGCGGCTCGAGGAGGTAACGGACCTGAGCGGCTGGAAGATCACCGGATGGTGGGCGACGATGAGATTCGCCTTTCTCCGTACGGCCTCCTTCGCCACGTCCATCGTCACGTCGAGCGCGACGAGGATGTTCGCGATCTCGTCCCCCGGGCGGCCGACGAGCAGCCCGATATTGTCGTTGTTCCACGCCGTGCCCGGCGGCGTCATCCGTTCGAACTGCTGTTGAAATGCGGCGATCGTCATGGCACGGGTCGAGTCAAAAAAAATGTCCCGAAAGATTGTCGGGACATTCCTGGAATTTATGTTGTTCACTCACGGCAGATGTGCTGCTTGCTCCGCTGTCTGATATGATCGTCAGTATCTTCGTCATCACCGTAAGTGTTCTCATTTGGTTTATCAATGAACTAAAATAATCAAATCATTGATTAAAATCAATACCTTGACTTTGCACCCATTTTTTGGTATCATTCTCCATCAATTGAACAATTTATCGCGAATAGTCAACGAAAGCAGGGCGGAGTTCACCGAGTGATCACACATTTTGGTTATGATGTATTCTTTACGATAACGGCATTGTGCATCGTGCTCATACTCGGTTCGTATTTTTTCGTCCCCCAGGTTGTCCTTAAATATGCCATAATAGCGGTGGCCGGGGCGTTCTTCGTGTTCACCGCGTATTTCTTCCGCGATCCCGAGCGCACGCCGCCTTCGGGCACCTCACAGATCATCTCCCCGGCAGACGGAACCGTCATCGCCATCACGGAAGTGGACGAGAACATTTTCATGCACGAGAAGGCCATCCTCATCAGCATCTTCATGTCGCCGTTGAACGTGCATGTGAACCGGAACCCCATCACGGGAACCGTGCGGTACAAACGCCACATTGCCGGCGAATATTTCGCGGCCTGGGAGGAGAAGGCGTCGTTGAAGAACGAGCAGACGCACATCGGCATCGAAGGGACGGACGGCACGAAAGTCTTCTTCAAGCAGATCGCCGGCTTCGTCGCCCGGCGGATCGTCTGCCCGCTCGCCGAGGGAGAGCGGGTGACGGCGGGCGAGCGGTTCGGCATGATCAAATTCGGGTCGCGCGTCGACATGTACGTGCCGGCCTCTGCGAAGGTCCGGGCAACCCTTCAACAAAAAACCGTCGCCGGCGAAACAGTGCTCGCGACGACACACTGACAACCGAGAGCATGAGAATAACACGAGCCGTCATACCGAGTCTCTTCACAGTGCTGAACATGTTCTGCGGTTTTTTGTCGATCGTGTCGTCGAGCACGGGCAAATTCGAGGAGGCTTCGTACTTCATCATCCTCGCGGGCGTGTTCGATTCGCTCGACGGATTCATGGCGCGCCTTACGAAGACGAGCAGCCAGTTCGGCGTTGAAATCGATTCGCTATCCGATGTCGTCTCGTTCGGCGCCGCACCGGCGTTCATGGCGTACCAGCTGTATCTCTACCAGTGGGAGAGTTACGGACTCCTTGTGAGTTCGCTCCTGCTCATCCTCGGCGGCATCCGGCTCGCGCGCTTCAACGTGCAGCTCGTCGGATTCGACAAGGACTATTTCACGGGCCTGCCGATCCCGGCGAGCGCCATCGCCGTGATCGCATATGTGCTCACATTCGCCGAGCATCTCGCGCCGGGCATGGACGGGACGCCGGGACGCATGGTGCTCGAGGGCGCGGCCGCCGCGTGGTTCGCACCGATGATCGTGGTGGTGAGCCTCCTCATGGTGAGCACCGTGAAATACGACACGCTTCCGAAGTTCTCGAAGCGCGATCTCAAGAAGCATCCGTTCAAGGTCGGCGTGTACGCCGCGGCCGCGGTAATCATCATCGCGTCGAAGGGCAGCATGCTCTTCTACCTCTTCAGCCTCTTCATCATGTACGGCATCGGCCGGTACTGCGTGCGCTTCATCAGGCAGCATACGGGCGCCGCGGCGGAAGAGCCGGCAGTCGGCGAGAACGAGGAAGCGACGAGCGTCGATCTCTAACACATCCATCCGAAGGAGTTTTCGTGTATAAGGCAACGATCACAATCACGCTGCGCACATCGATCCTCGACGTGCAGGGCAAAGCCGTCGAGCACGGCATTCATACGCTCGGCATGACGAATGTCGGCAACGTCCGCATCGGCAAATTCGTGCAGCTCGACATCGACGCGGCAGACGACGCCGAAGCCTCGCGGATCGCCGACGAGACGTGCAGGAAGATCCTTGCCAACCAGGTGATGGAGGATTATTCATTCACTGTCGCGAAGGCATGACCGGAACCATGGCACGAACATCTGTGAAAAAATTCGGCGTCGTCGTGTTCCCGGGCTCCAACTGCGACCACGACGCGTACCATGCCCTGAAGCATGTGATGCAGCAGGACGCGCACTTCATCTGGCACAAGGACACGACGCTCGGCGATGTCGATGCCGTGATCCTGCCCGGCGGTTTTTCGTACGGCGACTATCTCCGCACCGGCGCGATCGCGCGTTTCTCGCCCGTGATGCGGGAAGTGGTGAAGTTCGCGGAGGCCGGCGGCACCGTGATCGGCATTTGCAACGGGTTCCAGATCCTGCTCGAAGCCGGGCTGCTCCCGGGAGCGATGCTCCGCAACCGCTCGCTGCAGTTCATCTGCCGCCAGGTGACGCTGAAGGTCGAGAACGCCCGGACGCGTTTCACCGGCGCGTGCGCTCCGGGCGCGCTCCTGCGGGTGCCCATCGCTCACGGCGAGGGAAATTATTTCGCGGACGACGAGACGCTCAAGGGA
>JAVBYH010000006.1 GCA_030824175.1 Bacteroidota bacterium
AGGGCTGTTTGTATGGCTTCCCGCTGCGTTATCCTGCCGGCGACATCCCCGATGCGGGCGGGAGTGCGGACGATGCCGCCGTTGGCCGACACGAGTTCCCCGCGCGCATTGAAGTGCACGATGAATTCCCGGCCCCATACCTCGAGGCCCTTATAGTGCTGCGTGAATTTGATGTTCGTGAACTGCAGGTCGTCTGTCGACGCATCCTTTACGAGGAGTTCGCTTGAGGGGTCGGCGATATTCAGGAGCGATGCATGCTGCGCGAGGAACTGCTTCGCCGCTTCCGTCTTCTCGGCCGCAGTGGCCGCCTTCGAGAGCATGGGAACCGAGCCTGACCGCACCTCGATGAAGCGCGGCGTGCCCGCACCGGCGTCCCAGGCGACCGATCCGATGCTGCCGGTCGCGGGGGTCTTGATCGAGGGCAGGACAAGCGCTGCGCTTCCATTCACAGCCATCGTGTTTCCTGCGGCCGGTCCTGAGGGGGACGTCGCAACGTTCCTCGAAACACCGGCCTTCGCAAGAAATCTGTTGAGGTTCCGCAGGATGCCCCCTGTGCCGACGCTGCCTGCGGCGATGCCCCGTGAGGTCTGCTGCTGACCGGCAGGCGCCGGCGTCTTCTGATATTTAGTGAGGATGCTTTGTCCGGCTGCCGGATTCCACACACACACGAAGCAGGCTGCGAGTGACAAGGTAAGGATTGTCTTCATGCTGACTCCGTGGTTTATTTGTGAATGGTGGTGATTTCGGATAAGATTGCCCGCACGGGCGAGGGCAGATCGGCGGGCGGTTCAGACGAATCATACGTGATCACGGTATGCTTGCCGGGCTTCGTCAGGATGAGCGTCGTGCTGTGATTGCCCGGCGCGATCTTCGAATATCCAAAGACCAACGGATCGTTCATCAGGGCGTCGAATCTTTTCCGGACCGCCGATTTCAACAGGAGGCTGTCCGTGATCTCCTTCCCGGCATTCGGCATCCGGTCCCACATCACAACCCTGCCGCTGCATTCGATTGTCATGCCCCGATCCATGCCGGTGAAGCCCCCCCCGGTGAAATATTCGATTGTGTAATCCTCCTCGGTGGAGCACTCCTTGGCGGAGGAGCACGAGGAAAGCAGAAGGGCGGAAAATAGCAGGAGCAGACACAGACGGTCTTTGCGCATAGGGGACGCTGAGCTTTCTGATTGAATTGTGGCGTGGACAGTGTCGTCACGCATCCGAGGCACATGCCCTATAACCGACATCGGTGGGTGAAAAGTTCCGGAATGAATCCGTTTTTATAATGACTTTAATTTATAAAATCATTACAATAATACAATGGTCATTAATTGAAAACGGATAAAATAGTCTTATGAGCAGTGTAAGGTTTATTGAAGACAAAGGCAAACGCATTCTTTTCATGGATGCTGTGAATTGCGACATGGGCGATTTGATGGTGCTCATCGTCCAGGCGAAAGCGCTCATCTCGAAGGAGTCGTTCGATTCCCTCTATACATTGACGGTCCTGAACAAAGGCAGCTATCATGGCGGGTTCAGGAAGGTCGCAAAAGAATACACGGCCTTCAATAAACCCTATGTGAAGGCGGGGGCGATTGTCGGCCTCGACGCGGCGGCGGTCAAAGAATTTGAAGAGGTGATGAAATACTCCCAGCGGGAGTTTAAATTCTTTCCCGACGTGCCGACCGCACTTCAGTGGATCATGTCGTTGTAGGGGCGGTGCGCCCCTACGCCCCGATCATCCGCAGCTGCTCGATGTAGGAAACCACCTGGTCGCTCAGCATGTACATTTTTTTCGCCTCCTCGCGCGCCGCCTGTTCGTTGCCGCCGTTCCAGAGTTCGACGATGTCGCGCAGCATCAGGTGCATGTCCTTGTGGCATTTCCCGAGATCCTCAAAGACACGGTTCCCGCCGAACATCGTCTGCCCCTCCTTGTAGTACCAGAGACCGAACTTGCATTCATGATGGCTGGCGACGGCCGAGTTGTCGATCTCCTCCGCGCGCGAGAGCATGCGCATGATCCGCATCCGCCACAGTTTGTGCGCGCCGGCGGCCGCTTCGAGCATGAACTTGATATCGTGGTCATCCGAGGATTTTCCGGCGATCTGCTTCTTCGAATTGGCGTGTATGCGGAAGTGGCTCACGAGCTCCTGGAGGTTTTCGGTGAGCTGGTTCAGGTCTTCGGCCGCGCGCGCGATTTGGTGCGTGCCGCTGGCTGTCTCCTGCGTCACGTTCGAAATGGACGTGATCGACCGGCTGATCTGGTTCGACGCCTTCGCCTGCTCCTCGCTCGTCATCGCGAGTTGCATGACGGTGTCCACAACGGATCCCGAACTTGTGATGATCTCCCGGAGCGAAGCGCCCGCATTGTCGGCGAGCAGTTTCCCCGCGTCGACCTCCTTCGTGCCTTCAACCATCGAATCCACCGCTCCGGTCGTATCCTTCTGGATCTGCCTGATCATGCCGGCAATCTCCTTCGTCGCCTTCGTTGTCCGCTCGGCGAGCTTCCTTACCTCGTCGGCGACGACGGCGAAGCCGCGGCCCTGTTCGCCGGCGCGTGCCGCCTCGATGGCCGCGTTGAGTGCCAGGAGATTCGTCTGATCGGCGATGTCGTCGATCACCTGCACGATCTCGCCGATCTGGTCGCTCGATCTGCCCAGTGCCTGCACGGTCTCCGCCGACAGCTTCACCACTTGTGCGATCCGGTTCATGCCCTCGATCGTTTCGGTGACGACCTCGCCGCCTGCTTTGGCGGTCTTGCCCGAGTGGTGCGCAAGCTCCGAGGCCTTCCGTGCGTTGCGCGTCGATTCGCCGATCGTCTGCGACATCTCTTCCACGGCGGCGGCAACTTCGGATGCCTGTTCCGTCTGCTGGCTCGCGCCGGCTGCCATCTCTTCGGCGCTTGCCGAGATCTGTGCGCTGGCGCTCGCCGTGGCTGAGACCGCCTCTGCGACCTTCTGCATCATCGAGCGTATGTTCCCGATCGCACGGTTGAATCCCGTGTACAATTCCCCAATCTCATCCTCGCGTTCGGCATGCATCGAAATCGTCATGTCGCCCGCGGCGAAGAGTCCCATCTGCTCAAGCATCTCCGCGATCTTCATTGTCAGGTACGCGTGCTCATCCTTGAGCGAGCGGTCGGTCGTCTCGGTGCGGTTGAGCGATGTTTCAACGATCCCGAGGATCGATGCGAATCCGCTGTGAAGGCCGATCCGCTGAGGTTTGCGATAATATTTCCCCTGGCTGTTGTAGTCGACTGTGGTCTTCACCTCCCGGAACATCGCCTCGAGCTGATCGAGCATGTCGTTCAGTTTCCACGAGACCTCGCCCAGAACCGAGTCTTTCGGGATTTGCGTGATGCGGTATTCGAACCGGCCGCTGTACACCTCGTCCGCCAGGATCGCAATTTTTTCGATCTGTCGGGAGTGTTCACCGGCCCTCCGCACGGCGTAGAAGGTCACGGCACACAGCACAACGGTAATCACGGCGGAGGAGAAGACGGGGGAGAGACCGGCGATCACGGCTCCTGCGAACACAGCTAGCAGTCCCGCGTAGAGTCCGGCAAGGATTTTCACTTCAGATGCTAAGGACAAATTTTTCATAGCTGATCCTCTCCTTGGCCAGTACGCCCAATAAATAGTCTGTGGAAGCCTTCATGCCGTCTTTGGCGCCGACACGCTGTTCGATGGAGCACATCTCCTTATAGATGCCTTCGCAGATCTTCACCGCGGCGGTCTTCGGTTTGCGGCGCACGGAATGGTACCCGAGAATCTTCTCCGACTGGTCCATGCTGGCTGTAATATTCGCAAACACCCAGTAGAACCCGCCGTCCTTCGACATGTTCTTCACGTATGCGAAGATCTCCTTTTTTTCGGCGATCGTGTCCCACAACAGCTTGAACACCGCGCGCGGCATATCCGGATGGCGGATGATGTTGTGCTGCGTTCCGAGCAGCTCTTCCTCGGAATATCCGGAATAGTCGATGAAGATCCGATTGCAGTACGTGATGATGCCCTTCGTGTCCGTCTTGGACACGATGAAATCATTATCACGCAGGAGGCGTTCCTTCTGTGTGGGGGTGACCTTGTATTTCATGAGCGTTCTCCGGCTGGCGTGTTGAAATGACGGTACGGTACATATGTGGGGCGGTGCGACGATGTCACCGATGAAGATATGCCTGTGTACTATTGTCGGCGGGAATCCGAATAACATTAGCCGCACGGGCGGGTGCTCGCGCGGCCGCGTGCCGCATGCTCCCGGCTGAGCGATTGTGCGATGGACCGATGTTCTTTTGTCTTGACTCTTGGCGAATATCCATCTAAATTTATTTTAGATGTTCCATGTATTCCGATCCCAGTGTCTACCGTCCCGTCCCCAAAATTATCCGACGCATGCTCCAATCAATGACCGTTAAATTTTTTTTAATCCTTGCGTTCGTCCTCTGTTGCACGGGATCCCTGCGCGCAGGAGCTCCTCCCCGATTCACCAATCTGTCCGCTGAACACGGACTCTCGCAAAATTCGGTGTGGACCATCCTTCGCGACAGACAGGGATTCCTCTGGTTCGGGACGGACGACGGGTTGAATAAATTCGACGGGTACAAGTTCACGGTCTATCGTCATCGCAAGGGCGATTCCACGTCGCTTTCGTTCAATACGCCCCGCGCGCTCATGCAGGACAGGACGGGCCGGATGTGGGTCGGCACCTCCGGCGGGTTGGACGTCTACGATCCGGCGACGGACCGGTTCGGCGCCTATCGCTCTTCCGGAGACTTTCCGGAGGGCCTCATCAGGCGGCATATTACATGCATCATCGAGGACGG
>JAVBYH010000123.1 GCA_030824175.1 Bacteroidota bacterium
TCGCCATGCCGTGCCATGTACTGGCCAACACCCTGTCACCCTTGTTTGTAATCATACTCAAGCCCTTTAAAATTGAAAACCGGTCGATCGTCTCACATAGTGAAACTATCGGCCGGTTATTTTAAAACTTAAGTTCGATGTACGTACGTATATCAGTTGATCTTTTCGTCCTTTTTGGGAAGTTGGAATCCGAACGGCGGGGCGCTCATTTCCTCTCCCAGGATCGTGATTTCGCCGAATTTCTCCTCGTACTTCCTGAGATTGTCTTCCAGCGCGTTTTTAAGCAGTTTTGCGTGCTGGGGCGTCATGACGATGCGCGCATGTACGCGTGCCTTCGGCACGCCGGGAAGGATGCGTGTAAAGTCGATGACAAACTCCGCGGGCGAATGCGTGATGATCGCGAGATTGGAATAAATTCCCTCGGCCTCTTTCTCCCCGAGTTCGATGTTGATCTGCTGGGATTGTTCCGGCTGCGGCTTATTCATTGTAACGGTCCTTTCAGAATAAAAAAAGGATGTACGCAGTATGCGTACATCCTTCGTATGCATGAGTCACATAAAATTATTTTTTCCCCTGGCGTGCGGCGTCGGCCTTCTCGTAATACACTTTGGCCTTATCGGACTGTCCGAGGTTCGCATAAACCTGCGCGAGCAGCTCGAGCATCGGCACATCGTCGGGTTTCTGGTACACGACCTTCTCGAGATACGGAATGGCGGCGCGGTATTTTTCCTTCGGTGCATCGCTCAGCTTCAGGTCCTTTTCGGCCTTGCCTTCGTTCTCCTTCTTCAGGTCCTCGGCCAGCGCGACGCCCCAGTTGACATAGCTTGCAGCCAGGTTGTACAGGGCTGAGCTCATCGACGTGTCGATCATGTACGCGGCGTTGAACTGCTCGACGGCGCCTTCATACTTGCCGTCCTTCAACAGGAACACGCCGAGATTGTAATGGTCGAATTTGCTGTCGGGATATTTCCGCACGCGCTCCACGAGCAGTCCGCGGGCCTCTTCGTTGCGCTCGGCGCCGATGTACGAGTTCATCAGGTTCTCCGAGATCTCCTGATCGTCCGGGAACATGATCTGGCCTTTTTTGTAGACTTCGATGGCCTTGTTGAAATCGCCGATCGCCTTATAGTACATGCTCGAATCGATCGTGGGCTTGTACGGCTGCGAGAATTTCACCGACGTGACGTAGTCGCCTTCGACTCCCACGTTCAATTTATACTGATCGTACACCCATTCTTCCTTCACGATGTCGGTCTTCTTCGCCTTCTTCGGCGCCGCCGGCTTGTTCACCGTCGTCGGCTGGCCGAGGTAATACTTCACATCGACGGCCTTCATCTTCTCGCGGATGTACTCGATCTTCTTCATCGATTCGATCGTCTCGCGGTTCATTTCGGTGAATTTCGCCTTCGCTTCGGTTGCGCGGGTCAGGTGGATCGAGCCGAGAATGCGCGCGGACAGCGGGTCCTTGCCCTTTTCGAACGATTCGGTGAGCGGGGCGATGCTCTGGTCCATCGCTTCCTTCTCGAACGCCGCCTTGCGGAAATACGCGAGGCCGAGGTTGCGCTGGTTGATCATGCTGTCGGGCATGATGTACGACGCCGTGTTGAACGTCTGAATGGCCTTCTCGAATCCCGCCGCGTCCTGGGCGTTGTTGATCTCCTCGACGCCCTGGTTGAAGAGGCGTCCCCATGCGCTGAGGTTCAGGTTGTCGATCTCCTTCTTATGCGTCGGCGCGATGTTCGAAGCGCTCGTGAACGCATCCTTCATTCCCTTGTAATCCTTCAATTCAAAACGGACCTGTCCCAACAGGAAGTATCCTTCTTCGCTCTTGGGGTTCTTTTCTACTTCCTTCTTCAGCTGCACTTCTGCGTTCTGGAAATCCTTCCGTTGCAAATATAACCGTGCACTGGTCAGTTCAGCGGAGGAACATTGAAAACCGGTGATCATAAGACCAACGGCAGCAACAGCCAGCACGCCCCAGGTGACAATCGCTTTCATTCGTGAATCCTTTTTTGTTTGTGGTATGAATGGAATAACTGATTCGTATGGAAGATCATTGGGCATAAATATATGAAGAATTGCATCGATAGTCAACGTACCGCCGCCTCCGGAGAACATCCGAAATCCCCCGCCCGTTCCATGATTCCGCTTGAATCTGTGCTCGTTATTGTCTACTTTTCGTGTGTTCACACCACACGACGGCATTCTCCATGACTTCATGCATCTTCTGCGACATCATCGCCCACCGCATTGCGGCCGAGATTCTCTATGAGGACGACGGCGTGATCTCCATCCTGGACACCAACCCGATCCATTACGGGCATGCGCTCGTCATCCCGAAGGCGCACTACCGGGACTTCCTCGCGCTCCCCCGCACGGAACTCGCAGGCATCATGCATGCCGCGCATATCGTGGCCGGCGCCCTCGTGTCGACTTACCGTCTGGAGGGATACAATTTCTTTTCGAACAACGGCGCGATCGCGGGCCAATCGGTGTTCCATTTCCACCTCCACATCACCCCGCGCTTCCCCGACGACGACATACACTTTACGTTGAATCTGAAAAAATACGAAGAAGGCAAAATGCGCGAAGCCGCAACGGCGATTCGCGCCCACATTCAATCATCTCACCAGTAAAGGATTGCTGCATGGCTCAGTACGAGAAATTGACACCTCCAGTCAACGGAGAACGCATCACTGTGGCGAACGGCGTCATCACGGTTCCCAACTCACCGATCATCCCGTTCATCGAAGGCGACGGCACCGGACCGGACATCTGGAAAGCCTCGCAGAAGGTCCTCGACGCGGCCGTCGCGAAGGCGTACGGCGGGACGAAGACGATCCAGTGGTTCGAGATCTACGCCGGCGAAAAATCCACGCGCGTCTACGGCAAGGATGTCTGGCTCCCGCAGGACACGCTTGCCGCCATCCGCGACTACGTCGTTGCAATCAAGGGGCCGCTCACGACTCCCATCGGCGGCGGCATCCGCTCGATCAACGTCGCGCTGCGCCAGGAACTCGACCTGTACGTGTGCCTCAGGCCCGTGCAGTATTTTTCCGGCGTCCCCTCTCCCGTGAAGAGCCCCGAGCTCATCGACATGGTCATCTTCCGCGAGAACACCGAGGACATCTATGCCGGCATCGAATGGAAGGCGGGCACGCCCGAAGTAAAGAAGGTCATCGAGTTCCTTCAGAAGGAAATGGGCGTGAAGAAGATCCGCTTCCCCGAATCCTCCTCCATCGGTGTCAAGCCCGTGTCCATCGAGGGCACTGAACGCCTCGTGCGCGCCGCGTGCAAATACGCGATCGCGAACAAGCGCACATCCGTGACGCTCGTGCACAAGGGCAACATCATGAAATATACGGAGGGCGGGTTCCGCGAATGGGGCTACGCGCTGGCGAGGAAGGAATTCTCGGACCACATCGTCTCGTGGGAAGACTGCAACGGCGTCGTGCCCGAGGGCAAGATCCTCATGAAGGATGTCATCGCCGACGCGTTCCTCCAGCAGATCCTCACGCGTCCCGCCGAATACGACGTGATCGCGACGCTGAACCTGAACGGTGATTATATCTCGGATGCGCTTGCGGCGCAGGTCGGAGGCATCGGCATCGCCCCGGGCGGCAACGTGAACTACGAGAACGGCTACGCCGTCTTCGAGGCAACGCACGGCACGGCGCCGAAATACGCGGGCCTCGACAAGGTGAATCCGGGATCGGTCATCCTCAGCGGCGAAATGATGTTCCGCTATATGGGCTGGACGGAGGCGGCGGACCTCATCGTGAAGGGCATCAATGGCGCCATCGCGTCGAAGACGGTCACATACGATTTCGCGCGCCTCATGAGCGGCGCAAAGGAAGTCGCCTGCTCCGCGTTCGGCGACGCCGTCATCGCATCGATGTAACGTCCATTGTAGGGCGAGCTGTTAGCTCGCCCTACACGCTCTAATTTGTACAGTAAGAATATTTTCATAGAAGGGGCGTAGTCCATACGCCCCTTTTTATTTCTTCTCGATGACGAGCTTCATCTGTTCCAGCACCGCCCTCTCGATATACAGACGCTTTTCCTCCTGCATCATCGGCAGCACATCGATTCCCTGCAGCTGCGCATCCCTCATCTTCTGCCTGTTGGACACGATCGCCGCCTCGATGTTCCTGCGCTTCAGCGATTTGATCGCGCCAAGGGCCTGATCGTAAAGCCGCGTATCGCTGCTCTTGTGGCCGATGGTGTCCCATTTTTCCGCGAGCTGATACCTGTCGAACGAACAGCTTGCGATGAGCGCTTTCATGCGCTCGTCAGCCATCGCGGCATGCATCGCGCGCGCGTCCACGCGCCCCTCCTGTTCGAAGTCCTCGATGATCTTCAACGCGAGCTCCTTTCCCGGAGCGGAGATGAACTCCTCGATCTGTATGTGGCCGAAGATGAACGGCACCATCTCTTCCGGATCCTCGAACAGCGCATTGAGGATCTCCTTCTCCTCCGTCTCGAGCTCGACCGGGGCGTCAGGGCCGCCGCTCCGCTCATCCGGCTCCAGGGGATGCCCCGGGTCTTCAGGATGTTCCTGATGCTCCGCACCTGAGGCCGGCTGCACGGTCACCGGAGCGCGAAACTTGTCCGGTACCTTCTTCGCGTACTTTTCGAGCTCCGTATAGAGGGACGACTCGTACAGCTTGAACTTCTCAGCGACCTCACGGATGAAAAACGACTGCTTCAACGGATCGGCGACCTTGGCGATCGTCTGCACGAGCCCGCGCACCGCCTCGG
>JAVBYH010000387.1 GCA_030824175.1 Bacteroidota bacterium
CTATGGAAGGAACCCGTCGATGGGCGCCGTCCGGTGTCGTGCATCGGCTCAGGTGAGGAGAGAACCGCCTCCAAGCAATTGGTGCATCCGTTTTTTATTGTTCGCGTAACTCATGGCGGCGTCGATGGTGATCTTTTTTTGCCCGACGAGGCGCTTCAGGTCCTGTTCCATCGTCACCATGCCGACATCCCCGGACTCCTGGATCATCTGATAAATCTCGCCCGTATTCCCGTTCTTGATTGCCGCACGCACCGGCGGCGAGACGATCATGATCTCCCGCGCAAGCACCCGGCGGCCGTCGATGCTCGGGACGAGCTTCTGCGACATGACGCATCTGCACACATCGGCAAAGCGGTTGCGCACGCGTTCCTGTTCCGTCGGCGGGACTTCGCCGATGATGCGGTCGATACTCTCCACCGCCGAGGCGGTGTGAAGCGTTGAAAACACCTTATGGCCGCTGTCCGTGATCTCGAGCGCCGTGAAGATCGTATCCGGATCGCGCATTTCGCCGATGATGATCACATCGGGATCCTGACGGAGTGCTTGGATCGCACCGTCCTTGAACGACATCACGTCGCGGCCGACCTCCCGGTGCCGGACGATGCAGCGGTTCGATGCGTGAACATACTCGACCGGAGACGCGATGATCACCACATGCCCGTCCACGGTCTGGTTGTTGAGGTCGACCATCGAATCGAGCGTTGTGCTCTTGCCCGACCCCGTGATGCCGGTGACAAGGATCATCCCTTCCTTCGTATGAGCCAGGGAGACGATCTTCGTCACGTTCGGGTGGAGCTCCAGCGTCTTATACGGCCGGATCGTCGCGTTGATCGCCCTCATATTGAGGGCGACCTGGTCGAGGTCCATGTATGCGTCGGCACGGTAGCGGTTCATGACGCCGTCGCGTACGATCATGTAGGAAAAATCAAGGTTCTTGTTCTCGAAGAGAAACTGCCGCTGCCGCGCGCTCAACAGGCTCATGATGAGGATGTTCGTGTCGTCGTACGACAGCCTGTCCACCGTCGGATCGGGTTTCTTCGTCCCGTGGATGCGGTACCAAATCTGCTCATTCCCCCCGTATCCGCCCATGTCGATATCCGATGCGCTCAGCACGGCCATGCGCAGGAGGAAATATTCGAGGTATGCACGAAGCGAGGCTTTATTATGGAGCGGAAGCTTTTCGATGAGGTCGCCGAAAAAGATCTGTCGCTCGATGCCTGTGAGAGACGCCGGGGTCTGCGTGACAAGGTCATCCAGCGATTTCCGGGCCTTCGCCAGGATTTCGTCGTCGACAAGTATTGGCGGTACAGTATCAACTTGTTGCATAAATCAACCGTATGAATGATGGCGCGCTGATGCGGCCGTAGGATTCAGAGTTATGTCAATATATCATCACATACACACAAAGTCAACAAATCGGGGGTACTCTCCCCTTCTTCATACTATCATCATCGGCGATACACCCGATTTCTTTACAGTGTAAATATACTTTTTACCGTCTCGGTGCGTACACACACCGGTGACGCCGCGACGGCCCATGGAACATCTCATTCGTACCACGAAAGGATCTCCCAGTTGCCCGTCGCAGGGAAGAACGGCGGCGATGCGTTCATGAACCGCTCGTCGTACTGCAGCGAAAGGTTGTACCCCCGCCGCGCCGCGCCCACTCCTCCGTTCGACGTGGCATAGAGCTCGTTCACGATCATCCCCCCCACGAGCGTCAGTGTGCCGGCTGCCCTCGAAGAAAGATTTTCCACCTCCAGCCCCTTCTGAAAGCTGTACACCGAAGCCATGACTGTAAATTGCGTGGCGTTGTTGTCCTCGACGATAACTTTCTGATGGGCGACGATCCCGAGCATGCTGTGCTGTGATGTATCGGATCTCGGATCGGTCGTGTACCGTACTCCATTGACGATATGCACCGTTCCGCCGACACTTCCGCTACTCCTGTTGGCAAGGACGGTCACCTGACCGTTCACCGTGCCTTCGAGCCAGAGGTCACCCTTGTCCACCGAGATCGTTCCGTTCGATGTGAACGTGGACAGAGGCGCAGTGGAATCTGTCGCACCGCCCCATGCCGCCGAGGTGCGCTTCCACGTCACCGTGCCGTCCGCATTGAAACGAAGATAGACGTTTGCGTCCGACGCCGCTGCGAAGCGCCGTCCGCTCGATTTCGCCGTGGAATCGAGCTTGTTCAGCGACGAGACATTCATCGGAATGTCATAGCCCCAGTCGAAGGGTGCAGTGAACTGGGGGCCCTTCGGACTGTAGTTGATGGAGTCGAGTCCGTTCTTCGACGTCGTCTTTCCCTTGAACACGGGGGCACCCGTCGTTCTCATCGTGGCATTCGTATGCATTGGCCCCGTCACCGTGTCGCCCGTTTCCCAGTAGGCGTTCCCTCCGCCCACGCCCGACCCCCAGTACGCATACTTCGAAAATACGCTCGGGCGGATGACAACAACGACCTGGTATGTCGAGGCGCCGTACTTCGCCGTGCAGACGATCTTCAGATGGTCCGTCGACGGGACGTTCATGACGGTGTCTGAAAACGTGCCGCCGTTATAGCTGATATCCTTAAAGCCCGTGCGCCAATTAGGCGCCTTGTAGATCTCAGTGCACGCCATGTTCGCGCCTGCCACGCCGATCTCGTGGATGACAGTGCTGTCGTAATACGCCATCGCGTTGCTGAACGCAGCTGTGTTGGCATGATAATAATTCGTTCCCTGCAGGAAGAACAGGAATGAAAAACCAGCCACAAGCAAGAGTGCCGCACGTCCCATACTTCATGCTCCCCTGGTTATCGTTTGCTGAGGTTGCGCGACGATAAGCGCACCTGGCGCCAATACGCGCCCGAATATTGCCTGAAAAACGCCCCCGAATATCCGCTGAGCGTTGAGTCTGCCGACAGCGTGGACGCCGTGAGATTCTCCACCTGCACGGTGATCTGGATCTCCTTGATCGTGTTCAGGAGCGACCCGGTGATCGGGAACGGCATGATCTTCCGCGCCTGGTCGAAATATCTGAGATCGAACACGGTGACGCCGAGGTTCGCCCCCTTCGGGGTCTGACTGTTGACAACACGGTATAATATCTTGTCGCGCGGGTTCGGCGTCGATGTCAATTCGGAGGTCGCCCCAAGATAGTAGCGCATCGTGTCCACGTTTCCGTTGTTGTCCACATCCGTCCTGTATGTGATGCGGTTCGAGTCCGCAAGCAGGATCGCGTTTGTCGTGATCTGCGCCGTATTCTTGCAATAGCCGATCTTCCTGAAATCGTATTCGATGAGGTGTGACACCTCGACGATGGCCTGCTGCACCATCAGGTCGCCGCGTGTGGCCTGCATCATTTCGTTCTGCGCCACGTTCATGCGCAGCGTCATGAGCATGAGCGACCCGAAGACGATCGTAGAGGCGATGATATCGATAATGGTTTGTGAACCCATGCATGTTCTCCACCGGCAGCGGCCGGATTATCGGAGTCTCCAGTAGCTGTACAGCGTGCTGAAGACGAGCGTGTCCTGAATGTTCGGCGTCGCCGCAGCCCCCTCGGGAGGCCTCATGGCGTAACTAAAGTTGTCCGTCAAGATCGACGGGCTTGTGATCGTTATCGTGAAACGCTTCGTGTACGTCGGCACGGCGGTTTCGGGCACGAGCGTGCTGCCGCTGATCTTCACGTACTGCACCTTGCCCACCACATGGTAGATGGCGGTGATGATCTTGCCCGTAAGGTCGCGCAGCGTGTCCTGCCTGTCCAGCCCGTTGAAATCATCGAAGTCGTCGAAATTCGGATACACCTCGCCCGCATCCGTCCCGAGGGAGACGGGCGACGTGCATGTCGATGCCGAGACTGTCGGCGGATCGTACGGCGGAAGTGTCTTCTCGTCGTACTCCTTGCCGGTGGCATCTTCAAGATACGACGTGGCCAGAGACGTCGCCGTGATGCGGTATTCGCTCATCTTCACGGCCTCGCCCATGTTGGCGTTGTTTTCATTCACCATCAGGATCAGGCGGCCCATGAGGAGCATCGCCAAGATGGTCAGCATTGTTTGTCCGGTTCCCATCAGCAGCCGTCACCGTTGTGTGTATGTATGCGTGGAATGACAATACCCCTCTCGCTCAACCGGGACTGTGCCCCACGGAATTGAATCAATAATAATGCCATGATTATAAGGAGAAAAACACGGGGGATCGTGGAAGCGATATAGAGCACTTTCTACAATTTACTCAATATTAGTGCATGAATCCAGAAGCGGCGGCGCAATTACAGCATTTGTCGTAAGTATTACAAAACCGAAATGACCGCCACCTGGCTGGTGGTGGTCATCTTCCCGACGGATCAATCGTCCTCGACAGTATTGGCGATCACCTCTTCGAGTGTCGTGTTGCCTTCCTTCATGCGCTCCATGCCTGAGCGCCGGAGCGTCCACATGCCGTCTCGTGCGGCCTGGTCCCGGATGGCGTTCTCGTCCACCTTCTCGCCGGCGTTGAGAATGATCTTCTTGATTTCCTTCGAGAAGAAGAGCGCCTCATGGATGGCGGCGCGCCCCTTGTATCCCCCGTTGCACTTCTCGCAGCCGGCGGCACGGTAGATCTTGTGCTCGGTGAGTTCCATCTCCGTGAATCCGAAACGGAGCAGATCGTCCTTGTCGTCGTCGTCCACGGGCTGCTTGCAGAGCGGGCAGAGCGTGCGGATGAGGCGCTGGGCAACGACGATGTTGATGGCGTAGGCGATCAGGAACGGCTC
>JAVBYH010000130.1 GCA_030824175.1 Bacteroidota bacterium
GCGTCGCGTCAATTCCGGGTGCGCCGTGAGCGGCATGAATCCCGACACGCCATCGCGCGCTTTCCATTCCGTCCGGTCGGAATACTTCCGCGCAAGCTCGGCCAGCGGCGTTCCGAGCGCCGCTTCGTTCATAACCCGCTCAGCCACGGCGAGATCGCGGCAGAAGACCTCCCGAATATTCACTTCGTACCATCGGCCCATCTCTGCGGATGCAGCGCTGAGCGCCGCGAGTACTTCGTCGTCAGAGGCGCGCACGGTGTCGTCCACGTTCCACATAAGGTGGCGCGACGCCCAATATTTTCCCCAGACCTCGACGTCGCGCTTCACGCTTTCCGAATGCTGGAGGTTCCGCCTGTAGCCCTCGCGCGCAAGCAGCTCGGTTTCTACCACATACCGGAGATGATTGTTGAGCGTGCTCTTGAATTTCCTCATGTCGAGCGACACGAAGCCGAGCCGCAAATGACGGAAGCCTTCGATCGCCTCGACGAGCGTGAGCGGCTCATCCGTCATCTGAACGAACGACTTGTTCCTCTCGCTGTGAAGGACGGTTTCGAGTTCGTCGACATCCTCCGAAGTGAGCGAAAACATGCCGTTCTTGAAGTGTTGCACCGAATCCCGAGCGATGATGGCATGGAGGGCCCCGGCGAGGGTTTCGAACACGACCGAATCGACTGTCGCCTTTCGGGAGACGAGCACCGATGCGATGAAGCGGCGCGCCACCGGCCCCTCTTTCATATTCCTGATTGTTTCCTCGACCCTGTGGCGCCGATCGCCAGGGCTCATTTTTTCGGCGACGGGATTGGCTCCCCGGTCTATGAGCACGGCGACGGTCCAGCCGTACGTCGGACAGTCGAATGGTTTCGTGAATTTTTTTGTGCCGATGGCATACACCGCGTTTTCAAACACTGTGTCGAGCCCCCCGAAATTCACCTGAACGGTCTCCACCGAGACGACATATGCGGAAGGAAATCCGTTCAACGCCGCTCCGAGCGACGGCATCCTTCGGAGCGTGCGATAGAGCGAATCCGCCGCCCGCTCGTCCTTCAGCGCGACGGCCGCGAGATGGAGCTGCCATTGGAATTTCGCGAGCCCCGTCCACAGTTCCTTTTCGGACACGCTGATCTTGCGGGTCACCTCGCGCTTGTAAAGCTCGTCGCGCACGAAGAGCTTCTCCAGCGTCTTCAGTTTTCCCCGCGCAAGCTCGTCGCCGCCGACATTCCTCATGCGGCCTTCGATCGAGAGCAGACGCTCCGCGACGAGCGAGTTGAGAGCTTTCACTTTCGACGAGTCATGCCGTTTTGGATTCTCCTTCTCAGGCCACGGCATCAGTTCGATGCGTTCCATGAGGTCTTTCGCCGTGATAACGGATCCGCCCACGCGAGCGATCACATCTGTCGGCAGCAACGGTACTACCTTCTGCGCCGCGAGCGGCATCCACAGCCCCGCAAGGAGAATGAGTGTGATGATGTGTTTCATTTCGTTACTGCCTTTTCAAAAATGTCTTTTTGTAGGGCGAGCGTTAGCTCGCCCATCCTATCTATGTCTCATTTCAGAAGCATCATCTGCTTCGTCGCACGATGTCCGCCACTTGTCAGCGTGTAGAAATAGACGCCGCTCATCATCCGACCGCCCGCCGAGAATATCCGCTCGTGCGTGCCGGCTTCGAGACGCTCGTTCACGAGCACCGCCGTGTCACGCCCGAGCACATCCGAAACGGTAAGTCTGACGTGTCCCGCTTCTTTCACGGAAAACCTGATGAGTGCAGACGGATTGAACGGATTGGGATAATTCTGCGAGAGTGAAAATTCGCGCGGCCCCTGCGTTGCGCCTTCAACCGATGTCGATATCGCATTAATATCGATAAAATTCAGATTCAATCCACCGTTGTAGAAAATGATCTTCAGCATATGCGTCCCCGCCGTCAGGCCGATCTGGCCGATCGACTGCGTCCCCCAGGTGGTCCACCCTCCGGTGGAGGTCATGATCTTCTGAACAGATGCTTGATCGTCCCAGCTCATCCCCACCATGCTTCCAACGTCGTTGACGGCAGCGCGCAAAGAGACGGCGTATGTTCCCGACTGCGCAACCGTCACGGTATACGTCAGAAATTCGTTGGCTGCTGTCCACCCTACACCATACCCGTTCGTGGGAAGATCCGCGATCCGTTCGATATCGACACCGTCATTGCGGTAGGAATATCCCGAATTGTACGCAGCGCCTCCCCCGAGGTTCTGATAGTCGGCATCCTTGTACGCCACGTTGTGCGTTCCCATGTCGTAGTTGACGGCATAGATCCTTCCGGGCGCCTTGTTCTCCGCGAAGGGTTTGGACGTGTTGTCGAACGGCGCACGGATCATGGCGTCGATGACGTCCGGACGGAACGTGCATTTGTCGAGCTTCAACCCTTCGGCCATACCCATGAGCGCGTTCATCGCGGCGGCCTGTGTCGGTTTCGCAACCGTATTCGGATTCTTCCAATAGTTCAGCAGGTTCGTGTACGCGACGGTGTTCGGCACGGAGAACGGACCGGCGATCGCGTCGAATTTTTTATAGGTCCACCACGCCCATCCGATGCGGGCGTTCTCGAGCGTCTTGATGAATCCGGTGAACCACGCGTTCGAATTCTCCCCCGACTCGCCCATCCACAGCGGTCGGTTGTATGTGCTGCTCATCGTCTGATAATTGCCGATGCCGAAATCGGCCCAGTACTTGTGAAAACTGTACACCATGTTGTCGTCCCACGGCGGCGTCAGCCCCGCGAAGTTGTTCGCGTAATCGTTGCCTTCGATGAACACGATGTGCTTCGTGTCGACGGTGCGCACGGCGGTGGTGATGCGAACCATCATGTCGCGCAGCACGTTCGTGCCGAGCGTCCAATGCGTCTCGTTCAGGAGATCGTATCCGCCGATCCACGGTTCATTGGCGTAGCGCTGAGCGAGCTTCTTCCACAAAGCAACGGTGAGCACGCGCGCCTCCTCACTCTCCCACAGGGACGGGTAGGAAGGATTGTAGTCGCTGATATTGTCGCGGCTCTGGCCGCCGGGCGCGGCGTGGAGGTCCAGGATGAGATACATTTTATTGTCACCGCACCAGCGCAGAAGGCTGTCCATCTCCACGAACCCGTTTTCATTCCAGCCGTCCACCGTGCTCTGCGAGACGAAGCGCTCGTAGTGCATCGGCATGCGGATCGAATTGAATCCGAGCTGTCCGAGCCGTTCGATGTCGCGGCGCGTCACGAAGTTCGCCCTGAACGTGTTATAGAACGAGTCGGCATTGGCTGCGCCGACGACGCCCACGATCTTGTTGCGTATCTCCCACGCGGCATTTGCGAAGCCCGACATGCCGAACATGTAGCCTTCCTGCACATGCCATCCGCCGAGCCCCATGCCCCGCAGGATCACTTCCTCTCCCTTGTCGTTCACGATTTTCGTGCCCGACACCTTGAGAAATCCTTCGGCCATGGCGGATGCCGACAGGCCGAGCGTGATGACACATATCGATGCAAATATTTTCATATGACGATTCATTCGATTCTGCTCTTTCATGTGTTATTTGAGGATGACCATTGTGCGCTGCGCGGAGTTCGCTCCTGCACGCAGCCGATAAAAATACACGCCGCTCGAGATCCGTCCGCGGCCGGTGGAAAATGTAAACGCATGACTTCCGGCAGTCTGCTCTTCGTTCACCGGCACAGCCACGATGCGGCCGAGCATGTCGTGGATCGTCATCGTTACGAACTCCCGCTTCGGAAGTTCGTACGCGATCACCGTCGAAGGATTGAACGGATTCGGAAAATTCTGTTTCAGCATGAACGCCTCCGGGAGGCGTTCATGGGTGCGCGCCGCGGTGGGCACGCCCGCCCCGAACGTCTCGAGGCCGTACCAGACGGTATGGTCCTCGTTCTGGTCGAGCGCGAGATCGAAGTATCGGTTGTCGCCGGGCGACGGATAGACGGTCGCGGGCACTCCGCGCGCCTCACCCTTCATGCCAAGCGTCGTGACGCGGAGCGAATCCGCGGCGATCCGCAGCCGCAGTTCCGCGCGCAGCGGCTGCATGAGCACCGGCCCCGTCCCCCAATTATTATGGATCGTCTGCGCACCGTCCCACACCTGGTTCGTGTTCTGCATGCGCGTCGACAACGTCAGCACGGACCGGCGCGCGGCTGCGAGCGAATCGGCCGTGAGCGAGAGCCACGTGATGGCCGCGAAGTCGCTCGCCGTCGCAATGGTCATCGCGCCGGCAGTCCGGTTGGGCATGGCCGCAAAAAAACCCGCGGCCGCCGCGAACTTCGGCGTCGAGACGGAGAACATGCCCTGCGTATCCCAGAGGATCTCGCGTGTGTCCGTCGTGTACGGGCCGATGACCGCACTATTATAGAGCGATGCCGTTGTCGCATCGGCCGAGTACCCCGACGCGCGGAGCCCGTGCTCGAGCGCGATCTTCTTGTTGAACTGGACCCGCCCCGGATACTTCGGCACGAGCTCGATATCCTTCGGCGCGAAATCGATGAGCATCGTCTGCTCCGCCGGTGCGATGAGCCCCATGCGGTACGCGAATGCGCACGAGGGCATGAGCGCCATGAGAGCCGTGTTGCGGTGAATGTCGAAATACCCGTTCACGTAGTCCAGGCTGTGATATTCGCTCGAGCCGTTGTAGTCGAAATACATGATGCCATCGACGCCGTGGAAGGCCGAGTATGCAGCCAGGAAAA
>JAVBYH010000005.1 GCA_030824175.1 Bacteroidota bacterium
TTCGATGTCCCCGTTGACTTCGAGTGACCCTGTGCATTGCAGTTGTTCCGTGCCGCCGATGATGTTTCCCTCATACCGGAACGTTGCGCCGTTTTTCAACAGCTTCGTTGTGAATTCAGCCTGTGTCATACTTTCAGAATCGCCTTCCCTGGACGTACGGTGAACAACCTGCGGTTCCTGCCGCATATCTTCATATCATCGGCAGTTTTCAATTTTTCTGAAGCTTCAGTTTCACGATAACGTCGCTGATGGTCTTGAATGTCTTCTCGTAGTCGAGCGGCTTCAGGATATATCCGGAAATGCCGAGCCCGATGAGCTTGGCCACGATGTCCTTGTCTTTGGATGAGGAGATCACGATCACGGGGATGGAGGCGTATGTTTTGCTCTCCCGAAGTGTCTCGAGAAATTCAACACCGCCCCGGAGCGGCATGCCGATGTCCAGGAGCACAAGATCCGGTCCTTCCTTTTCGACCTTCAACAGGCCTTCCAGCCCGTTCGATGCCTCGATGGGAGTAGTGAACAGTTTCAGTCCGATCAATCGGCGCAGGATGAGTTTTACACCTTCATCGTCGTCAACAACTAGTATCTTCATGGCGTATCTACGTTATGTGTGTTCTTATTGATTATCGATCTTTGTTGCCGGGCGGAAATGATCCCGCCCATCAGGCAATGTACGCCTTGAGTGCGGCCTCGGCGGGGATGAATTCCTCGCACAACCGATCGACAAGCGCTATGGCGCCTTCGGTGGTACCGGCTTTTCCCATCAATTCCAATTCGTAGCATGTCTGGAACAGCTCCATGACGCCGATGTTGCCGCAGGCGCCCTTGGCGGCATGAGCCGTTTCACGGAGCTGGCGGGGATCGCCATCGGCGACGGTTTTCCTCAACGATAGAATGTACTCAGGAAAATCTTTAAAAAACAGGTCGATGAGGGAACGCAGCAGATCCTCGTCACCGCCCCCGGAAAGTTCGCGGAGGAATTCGATCTTCGCCGGGTCGACGACGAGCCTCGATATGTCGACCGATTCCGCAAAGACGTCTTCTTCGGTGATCTGTAAGGAGGCGGCGGCCGACGGCGACGGAAACCATTTCGTCAGCATGCGCAGGAGGGCGTTGGATGTGACGGGTTTCGCGAGATAATCGTCCATCCCTGCGGCGAGGCATCGTTCCTTGTCGCCCTGCAGGGCGTTTGCCGTCATCGCGATAATAATTGTACGCCGGGCGTCGCCTTCGGATGCCCGGATCGCCGCGGTCGCCTCGAAGCCGTCCATCACCGGCATCTGACAATCCATGAGCACGAGATCGTAGGCAGTGCGGGCCAAGGCGTCCACCGCCTCGCGCCCGTTCGAGGCAATGTCTGCAAGATACCCGTACCTGTCGAGGATACTCAATTCGACCTTCTGGTTGATTCTGTTGTCGTCCACGAGCAGGATGGACAGGTCGCGCCGCGGCTCCCCGGCGTCGTGTGTTTTCTCATCGTTCGCGAGGTGTGCAGCGAACATGCCGGCGGCCGACTTGATCCGTATCGTGAACCAGAATGTGGAGCCCACTCCCTCCGTGCTCTCGACGCCGAGGGTGCCGTCCATCATCTGCGCCAGTTGCCTGCTGATCGCGAGGCCCAATCCCGTGCCGCCGTACTGCCGGGTCGTGGAACTGTCGGCCTGCGTGAAGGCCTGGAAGAGATTCCTGACCGCACTCTCTCTGATGCCAATGCCAGTGTCGCTCACGGCGCACCGGAGCGTCATGGGTCCCCTGACGGTTTCGTCCATGCCGATGTCGATGCGGATGGCGCCCGTGTGTGTGAACTTCACGGCGTTCCCCACGAGATTGATGAGGATCTGCCGGATGCGAAGCCCGTCGCTGAGGAACGTCTCGGGCACATCATCGCCGATGCTCGTCATGAGGTGCAGCTTTTTTTCCCGGAGTGGATGTGCGAACATTTCTCCGATATCGTGCACGATCGAGCGGATCTGCACCGGCGCATCTTCGATCCGGAGTTTTCCCGCCTCGATCTTCGAAAAATCGAGGATGTCGTTGATGATCGTCAGGAGGTTGTTGCCGCTCGTGTGGATGGTCTCTAGGTAATCGCGCTGTTTCGCGTCGACGGCGGTTTCGGTGAGCAATTCCGACAGGCCGATAATGGCGTTCATCGGAGTGCGGATCTCGTGGCTCATGTTCGCAAGGAACTGGCTCTTGGCGAGATTTGCTTGTTCGGCATCCCTGAGCGCCAGGCGAAGCGCCTCGGTGCGGTTCTGGATCGTCGCCTCCAACAGCCTGTTGTATTCGCTGATGCGGTGCGACAGGTCGGCATTCTCGAGGGCATAGCTGCTGTGGAAGAGGATGATCGACAGCACATTGAGGTCGAAGTTCCTGATGGAGGCGTCGATGCCTTCGAGTTCCGCGACAAACATGCCGTAGATATGCATGCGCGTGGCGAGCGGGTGGAGGACGATGCTGCGAACCGAGTTGGAGCCGGCGATGACGACGGGCCGCATCTGCTGGAGCGCCCAGCCGAATGTGCCGTTCTCGATGAGCGGCTCGACCTCGCGTTTGAGCGATGCCGGGGTTTCGTCCAGTCCGTCCTCGACCCAGAGAAAATCCGAGTCCGCATCGCTCACGCTCATGAAACCCGACGTGGTGAGGCGCATGACCCTCGAGATGTAGTTCCGGGCCAGCGAGTAGATCTCCAAGGGAAGCTGATGATGGTCGAACCGGCTCTGGAGGTCGCCGACGGCGGCTGAGAATTCGACGACGTGCGACAGCGGCACATCGTGAATCATCATCGATGCATCGGCCGGAGCACCGAGTGATGGCGTACTGCCTGCGTCGCTGACAACCATAGGGACTTACTCCGAAAGGATTGCGAAAATAGCCTCGTCATATTGCCGTTCGACTTCTTTGATCACCGAGGGGATCACGCTCGTCTGCACGCCGATGAGGTCCCAGGCCTCGGGAGTGAACGCGGGGATGCAGCGTTCGCCGGAGGAACCGAGTTCGAGGGCGTGTGCAAAAATGTCGGCGATGTGGATGATGGCGGTTTCGTTCGGGAACGCGAGCGAATTTGCGGGCGCATGATGGTACGACACGACGTCCACGAGATTGTTCGGCAGTTTCCATTGCTGCAGGAGGGCGCGGCCGACGAGTGCGTGGTCGAAGCCGATGACCGTCCGTTCGGCCTGGAGCAGGGGGATCTTCGCGGATTCCGCCATCGTGATCGCTTCGCGCGCCAGGTCGGGAATCTTGCCGAAGATGACGAGCCGCCCCAGATCGTGGAGCACGCCGGCCACGAAGAACCGTTCGATATTCGATTCACGACGGTAGCCGGCGAGCGTACGTGCCGCCGCGCCGCAGGCGATCGAGTGTTTCCAGAAGGACTCCATGTTCACGAGCTCCTTGGGAATACCCTTGAACATGCGCAGGACGCTCGTGGCAAGTGCGAGGTCGCGCAGCTGCTGCGTGCCGACGATCGTCACGGCGCGGGAGATCGTGTCGATCTTCGTCGGGAAATTGTAGAACGCGCTGTTCACGATGCGCAGAAGGCGCGCCGTGAGGCCCGGATCCTCGGCGATGATGCGGCTGATCTCCTGGACGGAAGTGCGCGGATTGTTGATGGCCTCCGTGATGCGGACGAACATCATGGGCAGCGACGATATTTCTACATATCCTTGCAAGAGTGATTGTGCTGTCATGCTCATGCCGTTTTCCCCTGTGCGATGCGAATTCCGCCGAGGCGCTTCAATTCGACGATGAACGGATGTTCCTGCTGTTCGACGAACTGAAAGATGGCGTCGATTTCCTGCTGCGCGCGGGCAAGGTCTGTGGGCTCCAATGCGGCAACGGCCTTCGCCTCGATAGTCTCCTTGTCGGCGTTCTCGATCATCGCATCGATCACACCCCACATCTTGAAGATTGAAATATGCTTGTCGGTGATGGTGGTCCCTTTGCTCAGGAGCACCCTGCCGGTCCGGTCCTTCACTTCAGCGCCAAGGATCATTCCCGGTTCGATGTCATCAATATTCAGGCTGATCATGGAGTGCCCTTCGTTTTTTGAATGTATTGGCCCGCATAGAATTCCCGCAGGAATCGTTCCAGCGCGGACTTGACGAGGCTGAAATCCGTTTCAAGCTTTGCGTAGAGGGCGGCGACCCCCTCCATGGATTGATTCTTGCCGAGGTGTTCGATCTCGGCGCATGTGGGGACGAGTAACCGCGCACCCATATTGCCGGAGCTTCCCTTGAGCGTGTGGGCGGCGATCGTCATCTTCTGCATGTCGTGCGTTTCCAGCGACGTATAGATTGCGGCGATGCGCTTCACGGAATCGTTCATGTACATCATCACGAGCACGCGCAGGAGATCGGGTTCGTCGTCGCCGCCGATCGCGCTGAGCTCGTTGAGGCGCCGTACGTCGATGATCGCCGAATCGTCGATTGTGATGCGCGCCTCGGGTGCCTCCGCCGGCGTGACCTTCTTCAGCGGCATCCATTGTTTGATCATCGCCAACAGGTCCATATGCCTGACGGGCTTGGAGATATAATCATCCATTCCCGCCTCGATGCATTTTTCCCTGTCGCCCTGCAGGGCGTTGGCCGTCATGGCGACGATGACCGTGTGCCGGCCGTTGCCTTCGCGCAGACGGATCTGCCGCGTCGCCTCGAAGCCGTCGAGCTCGGGCATCTGGCAG
>JAVBYH010000120.1 GCA_030824175.1 Bacteroidota bacterium
GACATCGGGTATGTCGCACGGATGTGCGAAAAGCCGGTGCTCTACAAGCGGTACACCGATCTCTGCGCTCAGAATCGTGGAATGGACTACCTTATCGAGATGCACATCTTCACGGCGACGCACGACGACCTCGGGTCTGCGCTCTTGAAGTCGTGGAATTTTCCGCCGCCGATTTCCTCGGCGATCAAGAAGCATCACCGCATCGCCGGGGACGACGCCATCTCCCAGGTGATACAAGTGGCGACGGTGCTCATGAACAGGAATGTGGACGTGCCTCACGATCCCGCACTCGACGCGGTGATCGACGAATACCAGCGCAAGCTCATGGATGTGCCGAAGCAGTACGCAACGATGCGGCGGGCCGAATGATTGTCCAAGCGCGGCAAGCGCCTTGACATTGTCGGGAGAAACATGTACGTTGGGAAAGCGGGAGGTCAGCCGGACATACGTTTGGAACCATTCATTCACGTGAAAGGAGAAGAACTATGAAGTCCACCATAGCAGTCGCCGGCGAGGGAAGGAACAAGGCGAAACCCGATACCAGGATAGCCAGTCGGTCGGAAAAAAAAGTGCACGCCACGACGACGAATCCGAACCGTCTCAAGATCATAAAAAGTGCGACCGTTGGCCATGTCCGGGGCGGTCATGCATTCCACTAAAAAGAAAGACCGGCTGAACGCCGGTCTTTGCGTATTACATCCTGCCAGTTCGACGACCTTCCGGTCCCCCTCCACATGGGGCGCTCATTTAATATCGAAGAGTGTCTCCACGCCCACGGGTTCGATGGCAAAGAACGCCTCCCCGTATGTCGCGTTGATGAGGCTTCCGAAGTGGAGGTCCCGCGCATAGACGTGGTTCAGGAACACCGCCGAGGAGAGGAGTGTCTCGCGTTCACTGCTCTTCGGATTGTGGAACTGTGAGGCGAAGGCGGCGAGGGCCTCTTTCTTCACCTCGTACACATCGGACACGTCCACGATGAGATTCGGTGCGAATTCGAATTTCTGCATAAAATGATAGCATTTACGCGGCCTGTGAGGGTCCTGCTTCCTGCCGTTGAGCGAAGTGTTGATTTTTTCGAGCCCGGCATAGAACCATGCCTCGCGGCACAGCCTGTTTGCGTGTTCGTGGTCCGGGTGGCGTTCGAGCCAGTGCGGGAAGAGGAGGATGGACGGAGCATGGGCGCGTATCTGCTGTATCACCTTCATCATGTTCGCGCGGCTCACCTCGATGTTGCCGTCAGGCAGGCGGAGGTTTTTCCTGAATGTGACGCCGAGAATGCCTGCGGCCGCATCCGCCTCCTTGCGCCGCAACTGACGCGACCCGCGGGTGCCGAGTTCTCCCTCCGTGAGGTCCAGTATGCCGACAGTGTATCCTTTTCGCACCATTTTCGCTACTGTTGCTGCGCATGATAATTCGATATCGTCGGGATGCGCTCCGATGGCAAGAACGTCTATGTTCACAAGGGTCTCCGTTTCATGGATGATCAGACAGTAAGAAAATATAAGAAACTTTTTTTGTTAATTGAAATTTGAATTTAGGACAATATCCGCTATATTTCTTCTTATGAATGAGGAACGCAGGATCGCAACCGTTACAGAGATCACTCGTCAGATCAAGGGAGTACTCGAGCTCGGCTTCAACGACGTATGGGTGCAGGGAGAAGTGTCGAACTTCAAACACCACACGTCGGGGCACTGGTATTTTACGGTGAAGGACGCAGGGGCGCAGATCTCGGCAGTGATGTGGAGAAGCCGGACAGCATCGGTGATCTTCAAGCCGAAGGACGGCATGCATGTCGTCATCCGCGGCAACATCACGGTATATGAACCCCGCGGGAATTACCAACTCGACTGTCTGCACATGCAGCAGGAGGGGGTGGGCGCCTTGCAGCTTGCCCTGGAGAAACTGAAGAAGAAACTCAGCGAGGAAGGCCTCTTCGATCAGGCCCACAAGAAGCGGCTTCCCGAATATCCGCAGCGTATCGGCATTGTGACATCCCCGACCGGTGCGGCGATACGCGATATGGTGAGCGTGCTCGAGCGGCGGTTTCCGCTTCTCGAACTGCTGCTTGTTCCCGTAAAAGTGCAGGGGATCGGGGCCGCGGAAGAGATCGCCGCCGCCATCGAAGTATTGAACAACGAGAAGAACGTCGATGTGATCATCGCGGGGCGCGGGGGCGGATCGCTCGAAGATCTCTGGGCGTTCAACGAGGAAATCGTCGCGCGCGCAATCTACAATTCACGCATTCCCGTGATCAGCGCCGTGGGGCATGAGATCGACTTCAGCATCAGCGATTTCGTCGCCGATCTCCGCGCCCCGACACCATCGGCCGCCGCGGAGCTCGTTGTGAAGGACAGGAACGATGTCATTGATGTTCTTCGCGAATATTCGTATTCTATGAAAGAGGCAGTCGAATCGGTCATCGAATCCCATAGAGACTCCATCAAACATCTCATCGGCAGCTACGCGTTTAATAAGCCCATCGACGTCCTGCGTCAGCGCATGCAGTACATCGACGAGTTGGACCGGCGCTGCATCGCATCGCTCACTCATCGCATTGCAATGCTGTCGCAGACAGCCGGATCCATGGCGGCGCGCACATCCGCGCTCGACCCGCGTCTGGCCCTGAAGCGGGGGTACGCCGTTGTCCGGAAGAACGGATCGATCGTCGGGAGCGCGGCATCGCTTGCGGAACACGATCTCATCACGGTGGAAATGTCCGACGGAGAAGCGAGCGCCGTCGTAAGGGGCATTCGACAAACGAACACACACACACATGGCTAAAAAAGAACCGGTGAAACCGACATTCGAAGAGTCGATGGCGCGCCTGGAATCCATCGTCGAGATTCTCGAACAGGGAAGGGCCTCGTTGGAGGAATCCATTTCCTTGTACGAAGAGGGTGCGCAGCTTGCGAAGGTCCTCAACGAAACGCTGTCGAACGCCGAATTGCGAATACAGCAGATCACTAAGAACGCTGCCGGGAAAACTGAATTAAGCGACTACGAATAAGATGACAGCACACTCAACGACACCGTTACTTGATACGATCCATTCGCCGGAAGATCTGAGAAAATTACCGATGCAGGACCTCCGCACCGTCTGTTCGGAGGTGCGCGAATTTCTCGTGGACTCTGTCTCGAAGACGGGCGGCCACCTCGGAGCCGGCCTCGGCGCGGTCGAACTTTCGGTCGCTCTCCACTATGCATTCAACACACCGGAGGACAAGCTCGTGTGGGATACGGGGCATCAGGCGTATCCGCACAAAATCCTCACCGGCAGGAAAGACCGGATGGAGACCATCCGGCAGCTCCACGGCATCAGCGGCTTCCTGAAACGCGACGAAAGCGAATACGACACCTTCGGGGCCGGGCATGCCAACACGGCGATCTCGGCGGCGCTCGGCATGGCCGTTGCCCGCGATTTCGACAATCGAAAGAACAAGGTCGTCGCCATCGTCGGCGACGGATCGATGACCGGCGGCATGGCGTTCGAGGCGATGAACAACGCAGGCGTGCTCAAGAAGGACATTATCGTCGTGCTGAACGACAACAACATGGTGTCACTCTCGTCCATCAAACCGGACATCTCCTCGTTCAGGAATTATTTTTCGGAGGCCCTGGCGCATCCGACATACAAGAAGCTGAAGGACGATGTCTGGGAGCTCACCGGCAAGCTTGATTCGTTCGGCGACAGGCTCCGCGTCGCAGCGCACAAATTCGAGAAGGGCCTCCGTATCGTCATCACACCGGGCATGCTCTTCGAAGCGTTCGGGTTTCGGTACTACGGACCGTTCAACGGACACAACGTGAAGAAACTCGTCGATATCTTCAACCACGTGAAGGACATCAACGGCCCGATCCTCATCCATGTGATCACCGAAAAGGGGAAAGGCTACGGCCCCGCGGAAGCGGATGCCGCCAAGCTTCACGGCGTCACGCCCTTCAACAAAGAAACCGGCATCTCGCCCAAGGGAAACGCCCCGCCGTCGTACACGAAGATCTTCGGTCAGGCGCTCGTCGACATCTGCAGGGAAAATCCCAAAGTCGTCGGCATCACCGCCGCCATGCCCGACGGCACGGGCCTCGACATGCTGCAGAAGGAAATGCCCGAACGGTTCTTCGACGTCGGCATCGCCGAACAGCACGCGGTAACGTTCGCCGCGGGCATGGCCACAGAATCGTACATTCCCGTCGTGGCGGTCTATTCCACGTTCCTTCAGCGGGGGTACGATCAGATCATTCACGATATCGCGCTGCAGGGACTGCATGCCGTCTTCGTGATGGACCGGGCGGGGCTCGTCGGCGCGGACGGGCCGACGCATCACGGCATGATCGACCTCTCGTTCCTCCGCTGCGTCCCCAATATGGTGATCATGGCGCCGAAGGACGAACAGGAATTGCGCGACATGCTCTTTACCGCCGTCGAATATCGCGGCGGCCCCATCGCGTTGCGGTATCCGCGCGGCAACTCGCTGGGCATCGAGCTCCGGAAGGAATTCACACCAATTGAAATCGGCAAAGCCGAAATTCTCCGCCGGGGGAAGGACATCGCCATGCTCGCCATCGGCACGATGGTGAACCATGCGCTCGCGGCGGCAGCCATCCTCGTGGAGCAGGGCATTTCGGCCGAAGTGGTCAACATGCGCTTCGCCAAGCCCATCGATGCG
>JAVBYH010000066.1 GCA_030824175.1 Bacteroidota bacterium
GGGTTCCTGGCGACCAAGTTCTCGTTTGAGGGACTCAAGATTTTTAAGCCGGGTGCTCTTGTCTATTTCCAATCCATCCCGCTGCACTTCGAGTTGAGACAACTGCTCAACGATCTTCGAGGCTTCGCCATCCATCGAAACGACCCCTGATTGACGCATGTACTGCTGCAGTTCGCCTTCGGTTGAATCGAGCGCGGTTCGCTTGGATTGAACCTGCGATTGCAGAAACTCCCTCCGGGATTGTGACCGAAGCCGGCTGTTGCTGAGGTTCTTTGACGTATATACGTTTGTATAAACATTGGCGATGAGGGATGCTTCTTTCGGATCGGTACTGAGCACCGAAATGCTGATGATGTCGGATTCACGTATGGGGGTGAAGTCGACCACGTTTAATAACCTGTTTTTCACCTCTGTGACAGAAGCAATAGCGGTATCTCCGGCACCCTCTTGTCCGGACCTGATGATATTGAGCACTGAGGTCGAGTTTTCGTCCACGGTTCGTTTGGCGATCAGGGCCTCAGCCACTTCCCTGGCGCTGGCATTCGATTTCAAGATTTCGAGTTCATTCGTTATCTTGTTCGCGGTCAATGGATTGGCATTGTCGAATACCTGTATCGCTCCATCCGTCCCTTTCACGTCGATGAGCAGCATCGCCTTCGATTCATAAACGGGCTGCTGCCTGAGCGTGTAAACAGCGACAAGAGTGGTGACGAGGGTAATAATAGCAAGGAGAATCCACCTGCCCCGATAGAGTATAGCCACATACTCCTGGATGGGAGTAATTTGTCGCACCTCTGCGTACTGTGTATTCTTGATCTCCGGTTGCTGCTGTCCTGGAAGTAATTTCATTGATATAGTTGGTTATAAAGAATCGTATCGTAACGGGGAATGGCGGAATGTCGCGGGGCTGATGGATCCCCATTTGCGGTCATTGACATCCTACCAATGCTCCGCCCCTTCAGTCACAGAGTGCCGTGAATGACGTCGGGGCGCGGTATGATTGCTCGTACAACTGCAAAAAATTTCCACACCTGCAGAATAACCGCCACTGTTTACACAGAGCGGTTATTGTCGATTATTATATAAATGTAAAAATATAAGCCCAAATTCATTAACATACAAGGGTGACGAGGCCTCAAGTGCGCCCCGTCACATCTTTATTGTTGCAAAAAATGTGCCAGGGGAAACGGTTGCATTTGACGCGATTTGGCTCACCAATGCATACATACTCATCCCTTGTGAATCGGAATATCCGTCCAGTGGCCAATATCCGTCTGAACTGATGCCCCTATATTCCCATTATCGGCATGCGTAATGACAAAGATTAGGCACGATGCAGGCTGACTTGCGATGAAACAGCGTAGGCTCGGCGATGGTTTTCTTTGTGACGATCATAACAAACAATCCCTCCGGTTCGTTCCCCCCCTGCCTGACCGACACTCTTCGTCTTCTGTAGACGCTCTTCGTCTTCTTCTGTCGGTTTGATTCTCGTCGGGAAACTCTCTATATTCATCCTATTGCATCCAGACTTATTCAATCGTCACTCTTCACTTCAAGGAGATATGCCGTATGCAACGCACACTTCTACCCGCCCTCTTGATTTCCCTGCTCTTCTTCTCACTCCAAACGGACGCACAGCTGAAAAAACGGATCGCAGTCTCGAGATTCGAGGACAGAAGCGGCCACGGATACCATGGACTCGGCCAGGGTGTCGCAGATATGCTTTCCACCGCGCTCGTGAAATCGGGCAAGTTCATGGTCATGGAACGCCAGGAACTCGACAACGTGTTGACCGAACAGAAGCTCGGCGAAAGCGGGCTCGTCACGGCCGAGACTGCCCCGAAGGTCGGCAAGCTGCTCGGCGTCGAACTCCTCATCGTCGGCAGCATCAGTGAATTCGGCACGAAGGAGAACCGGATCTCCGGCGGCGTCGCATTGTTTGGCGGCGGCATCTCGCGCAAGACGGCGCGTGCTGTGGTGGACATCCGCCTCATCAACACAACGACGGGCGAGGTCATCGCCTCGGAAACCAAGGAGGGCAGTGAATCCTCCACGGGCGTGAGCGTGCGCACGGACGCGTTCGATTTCAGCGACGCGAACGGCTGGGATAATACGGACGAAGGCAAGGCAACGCGCCAGGCAGTGGACGGTTGCGTTGAACTCATCACGGAAAACCTCCAGAACCTCCCGTGGATGGGACGCATCCTGAAGGTCAACCCGGATGGGACCCTGCTCATGAAGCCCGGCTCTGAAGGCGCAGTCACCCCCGGCATGGAATTTTCGATCTACCGCGTCGGCGAGGATGTGAAGGATCCCGATACAGGCCTCTCGCTCGGCGCGGAAGAGTCGAAGATCGGCACCGTGAAGGTGATCGAAGACGCGCTGCGCGGCAAGGCCGCGAAGGCGAAGATCACCACGGGCACGGGCATCAAGACCTCGGACATCTTGCGCGAAGAGAAGTAACGACGCTTCACCCGGGCGCAACATCCTGACACACCGCCCGTATACGAGGGGACCGGCAACGGTCCCCTTGCAGTTCATCGTCATTCATCAACGGCGCAGAAAATACTTATGGCGAACGATGTCGTGCTCCGAACGGAGAACCTCGGAAAAAAATTCGGTCATCGCTGGGCTGCCAACGACATCAACCTCGAAGTGCGACGGGGCGACGTGTTCGGCTTCCTCGGACCGAACGGAGCGGGTAAAAGCACCACCATCCGCATGATCCTCTCGCTCATCGCGCCGTCCACCGGCACCGTTGAACTCTTCGGCCATTCGCTCCTCAAGAAGCGCGAGCTCGCCCTGGCGAACGTCGCCGGCATCGTCGAAAAACCCGACTTCTACCTGTACCTCTCGGCCTATCGCAATATGCAGATCGCCGGCTCGCTCACGCTCGGCAGCAAACCGGCGAAGAAAAAGATTCTCGACGAACTGGAACTCGTCGGGCTCGGAGACCGCGCATACGACAAGGTGAAGACCTTCTCGCACGGCATGAAGCAGCGCCTCGGCATCGCCCAGGCCCTCCTCTGCTCCCCCGAGCTCGTGCTCCTGGACGAGCCGACGAACGGGCTCGACCCGCAGGGCATGAAGGAGGTGCGCGATCTCGTCCGCGTGCTTACGCGCGATCGCGGCATCACCGTTTTCCTCTCGTCGCACCTGTTGAACGAAGTGGAACAGGTGGCCACGCGCATGGCCATCATCAATAACGGCACCATGAAGGTCCAGGGCAGCGTGCAGGAGCTCCTCAAGGCCCAGGCAAACCGCCTCTCGATACACGCCCTGCCCGTCGACAAGGCCGCCGCGGTCATTCGCCGCTTCCTCCCCGAGGAGAGCATCGCCATCAGTGGCGAACAGATCCTCGTCACCGTGGACACCGCGCGCGTGCCCGCCATCGTCACGGCGCTGGCGGCGGAGGAGTGCGAAATTTTCTCCGTCGAACCCAAGCATTCACTGGAAGACTACTTCCTCACTGTCACAGAAACGAACTGAAACGACACCGTGCTCATACTCCTCTATACAGAGTGCATCAAGACGTTCGCTAAATGGCGGACGTACATCGGCTTCATCGCCGTGGCGATCCTCATACCCGTCGTCATCGCGCTCATGAACCTGGAGGGCAGCCGGTTCGTCGAGCGCCAGATGCGCGGCCTCGCCAACGATTTTTTCATCACCGGCAATCTCTTCAACGGCTGGCTCATCGCACAGATCATCATGAACGGGCTCTGGGTGCACGTACCGGCCCTCATCAGCCTCGTGGCGGGCGACCAGCTCTCGGGCGAGGCCACCGGCGGCACGTTCCGCCTCATCCTTATCAGACCCGTGTCCAGGACCACCATCCTGAATGCAAAGTATCTCGTGACGCTGTTCTACACGAAACTCCTCGTCCTCTCGATCGCCGCGCTGAGCCTCGGACTCGGACTCGCGTTCTTCGGCAGCGGCGACCTCGTCGCGTTCGACCGCGACATGGTCACCATCCTTCCCGAATCGCAGCTCTGGCTCCGGTTTCTGCTCGCCTACGCGCTGGCCATCGTGTCCATGTGGACCGTCGCATCGCTCGCGTTCTTCATTTCGTCGCTCGTCGAGAACGCCATCGGACCGATCATCACCACGATGACGATCATCATCATCTTCCTCATCATCACAAACCTGCCCATCGACGCCGTCGAACCGTTCAAGCCGTGGCTCTTTACGACATATATGAATGTGTGGCAGCTCGCCTTCAAGGACCCGATCGACTGGACGGAGATCGCCCGTTCGTGCGGCGCGCTCACGGCATACAGTTTCTGTCTCTGGGGAGCCACCGTGCTCATCTTCAGGAAGAAGGACATCGTTACATAAAACAACGAGATTCCTCGCTGCGCTCGGACAAATTTAACGCTCAGAATGACGGGTAAGGCGACTCATATTTTATTCACTTCAAGACGGGACATCTCGTGTCATTTCAGGAAAAAGTTGCGGAAGTGCGGAACGGATTTCAGCGCGCGTTCTGGGTCGCCAACGGCATGGAGCTCTTCGAACGCCTCGCGTATTACGGACAGGCCACGGTGCTCAGCATCTACCTGCGGAACCATCTGAGTTTCACGCCGATCGAGGCGGGCCAGATCTCCTCCGTCTTCGGGGGACTGATCTATTTCCTGCCCATCTTCGCGGGCACCAT
>JAVBYH010000171.1 GCA_030824175.1 Bacteroidota bacterium
CCTTCTGTTCGCCGTCGATGGGCTTGTCCGCCCCCCTCTTCACACGGTAGAGGAAGGTGGTTCGCGGGAGCACGGCGGAGAGTTTGAATTTCTTTTCGCGGGACATTTGTTCCGCACGGGCCTTCGCCTGTTTGTATGTTTCAGCATTGATGATGCCTTGAACAGGTTTTCCGGCTAATGATAATCCTTCAATTCGATATTCAGGCATAGCGCTCTCACACCTCGGAAAGGGAAAAAAACGTACGTGTACATTCAATTTAAGATAATGCGCCCCGGCACAAAAAGCAACAACCGTACACGCATATTATCCGGCGGCGGTTTCTTCCTATCGCCCGGTGCGTTCGCGTGCATGCAGAGAATTGGTTTTTTTTGATGTAGTACGGGAAGGTGTCGGATCAGGACATACTAGTGGAATTCGACGTGCACGTTCGGCGGGGCGCCGGAAAGGTGATCACCTATGTCCGACTGAAACATCGGATGCGGATGCGGGGGTTAATGTTCCGTCGTGACGGTGACGGTGAACGGTGTCACTGTACACCGGACTTCCACGGTGTCCGTACCGACGACATGCGTCCCCCTCCCGACCATGACGATTTGCTGAGGTTCCACCGTCAGGATGGAATATGTTCCGTTGTCGTTGACGGTCATATTGGTTACGTTCGCGATCGTGATATTCGTAAAACTGTTCCCCCCGCCGCCGTTCGCCGCAGTCTTGCGGTAATACTGCTGCGCCCGTCCCGCAAATCCCAGCAGATCGTTCTTGAGGACGTCCCGGTTGGAGTTGATGGCATTGTCATGAAACATTGTGATGGCGATCGCGACGGCGACACCGACGATGATGACACCGATAATCACTAATAGAAGCTGCTGCTGTCCCATACGAGGTACCCCTTGTAAGTTAACACGCAATCACGCATCGGCGGGTGTCTATAAAAAAAGCAGACATATTGTGCATATGTCTGCTATTTTTGAATCCATCCTGATACTTTCCGACAACTGTGTTACGGTGTTGTGAGAGTGTATCCTGTGGGCGAGACGGTGCATGTGGCACTGACGGAATCGCCCGCTACGAGATATTTTCCGACGGCGCGAAGGACAACCTGACTCGCGGTGCCGGCTGTCTTGATCGAGTATGTGCCGTTGTCGTTCGTGGCATTATTCGTCAACAATTTCAGACCGGCTGGATCTGCGGACAATCCGACGAATGAGTTTCCGCCGCCGCCCAATCCCTGCGGACGTCTGTAATACTGCTGTGCACGGGCAGCCAGGTTGACGAGATCGTTCGAAATTGCATCACGATTGGCATTGATGGCGTTGTCCTGGAACATGGTGATACCAACGGCAACAGCGATACCGACGATGATAACGCCCAAGATGATGAGTAAAAGTTGTTGCTGGCCCATAATGACTCCTTTGTAAGTGGATATGTGAATGATGAAATAGTGGCGCGATAAACTCTACATATATACATCGTAAACCGTGCCAGATTATAGATGCCTTATTTTACAATTATTTAGGACTTTTTGATAAAGGCAAGTATTAATTACCGACTGCATTACATTATTACCCGGTAAAAATGTACCTGTCCCTCGTTGTGTATCCCGTTTCGTGCGTCCCGATGATGTGTTCTTCGACGCTCTGGAATATAGAGTTTCAACTACCGTGCCAAATGCCCAACTCTTAAAATTCGATTTTATCGGGCACATCCTGGGGAAGCACGGTAAATATTACCGAGTAACGCACATTATTACTTCAATCATAGCGTCATTATGCGTTGTCGCGCGCGGGGGGAAGCGAATGGTTTCTATCCTGTTCAGCGATAATGTTCACATGCACAATTCCAACACGTTAAGGGAAACATGTTCTCCTAATTCGATCGCCCTGAAGAAGTCCCGCAACGCTTCTCTTTTGTCATCTTCCATTAATTGTGCGAGTCCGCGATTAAAGAAGATATCCGGGTCCTCCGATTCCAATTCGATCGCCTTTGTGTAGTCTCCGATTGCGCCACGGTAATCGCGATGAAAATATTTTCTTTCACCGCTATAATTATATTCATCTGCATCCGGACATATATGGCTCATCATTACCCTCCAAAGGTTATCATCCTTTGTTGTATGTACAGAATAGATCGATAGGAATCGTCAAGGAACATCGACAGAAACATAGTACAGAGGATTCGGACAAATTGAAATCGATCGAAGGTATGAAAGAGTAGTTAATTCCTATCAGCGGCAATTCCGGGAGAGCGAGAGAGAGCATTGAGGGGGCAACCGAACTCAAAAAGCCCTTAAACCATGAGATTTAAGGGCTTTTCGGCGAACATTACTTCTTGTATTTCGCGACGCCCTGCTCCACGAGCAGATCGTTGATGTTGACGCGTTTCTTCGTTTTGTCATGGATCCAGAGTTCGGCGAGGAATTTGCCGCCGGATTTGATCGTCTCCGCGGTGACGTCCTTGTCGATCACAAGCGACGTCAGGAATTTTTTTCCCTCGGCGGCGCGTTTGGCCGATGTTCCAGCGGCCTTGAGGGCGGTGATGCGGTTGAGCTTCAGTGTCGTTCCCGTGAGCACGATGCCGAAACCGAGATCGAGATACGCCTTGACCGTATCGGCGCTTTCCACTTCCGTGATGAGCGCCTTGTAGTGGTACAGATTGTCTTTCATTGTCTCTGCCCTTCTTTCGCTGTTCGTGAGGAGTTGGTTAGGATTGACCGTGGCATTGCTTATACTTCTTTCCGCTGCCGCACGGACACGGATCGTTGCGGCCGACCTTGTCATCGACATGGAGCTGCTGCACCGCCTGCGGCGCCGCCGCAGGAGCCGCTCCCTCTTCCGATGAATGCAATCCCATGCCGGCCGCGCTGTCGTGCTTCAATGTCATCTGGCTCGGGCGCACGGGACGGCGCTTCGTGCGCGTCTCGAACTGCTGCTGCTGTTCGGGGAAGAGCTTGAAGATGAAGTTGAGCGCCTCCTTGTTCACCATGCCCAGCATCTCGACGAACATCCGGTACGCCTCGGCCTTGTATTCGAGCACGGGATCCTTCTGTCCGTATGCGCGGAGATAGATGCCCTCCTTCATGTCGTCCATCTCGCGCAGGTGCTCCTTCCAGCGCATGTCGATCACCTGGAGCATCGCCATTTTTTCGATCGCGGCCATGTTGTCCGTTCCGATCATTTCCTCCTTGCGGCGATAGAACTCGATCGCGGCCGCGTGCGCCGCATCCTTCACTCCGGCGAGTCCGAGCTTCTGGAACTCGTCCGGTGTCATCTTCAGGTCCACGAGCAGGTTCACACGGAGCTCTTCCTGCAGCTCGGCGATCTCGCCGTTCTCGTAATGGCTTTCGACCATCTCCTCTGTGAACTCCGAGAGCATCTGTGCGATGTCGTCCTTCAGGCGTTCGCCCAGCAGGGCGTGGCGGCGCTTCGCATAGATCACTTCGCGCTGCTGGTTCATCACGTTGTCGAACTCGAGCAGGCGCTTCCGGATGCCGAAGTTGTTCTCCTCAACCTTCTTCTGCGCGCGTTCGATCGACTTCGTGATCATGCTGTGCTGGATCACTTCGCCTTCCTCGACGCCGAGCCTGTCCATGATGCCCGCGATGCGCTCGGAACCGAAGAGCCGCAGCAGATCGTCCTCGAGCGACAGGTAAAACTGCGTCTGCCCCGGATCGCCCTGGCGTCCCGCGCGGCCGCGCAGCTGCCTGTCGATGCGGCGCGCCTCGTGGCGCTCCGTGCCGATGATGGCGAGTCCGCCCGCCTCCCGCACGCCCGGTCCGAGCTTGATGTCCGTGCCGCGGCCCGCCATGTTCGTGGCGATCGTGATGGCGCCCGGCAGACCCGCGTTGGCCACGACCTCCGCCTCGCGCTGATGCTGCTTCGCATTCAGCACATTGTGGGGGATGGACTTCCGCTTCAGCATGCGGCTGATCGTTTCCGAGACCTCGACGCTCGTGGTGCCGACGAGCACCGGCTGGCGTTTCTCGCGGAGCCGTTCGATTTCGGCGATGAGTGCGTTGTACTTCTCGCGCTTCGTCCTGTAGACGACATCCTCCACGTCTTTCCTGACAACCGGTTTGTTCGGCGGTATCACGACGACGTCGAGCTTGTAGATTTCGAAGAACTCGGGCGCCTCGGTCTCCGCGGTGCCCGTCATACCCGCAAGTTTCTTATACAGACGGAAATAATTCTGCAGTGTCACGGTGGCAAGCGTCTGCGTGTCGCGCTCCACCGTCACGCCTTCCTTCGCCTCAATGGCCTGATGCAGGCCGTCCGAATATCTCCGGCCCTGGAGCAGGCGGCCCGTGAACTCATCGACGATCATCACCTTGCCGTCCTCGGTGACGACATATTCGTCGTCCTTCTCGAAGAGCGCGTAGGCGCGCAACAGCTGGCGCACGGTGTGGATCCTGTCGCTCCGCTCGGCGTAGCGTATCGTGATCGCGTTCTTTTTCTGCTGCTTCTCCTCGGCCGACAGCGACTCGTCGCCTTCGACCATGCTTTCCTCCGTGCCGATGTCGGGAAGCACGAACATTTCCTTGTTCGCCGGCCCGGCGAGAAATTCCCGCCCCTTTTCGGTGAGATCGATCGAGTGGTTCTTCTCGTCGATGGCGTAATACATCACGTCGTCGATCTCGTGCATGCGCTTGTTCTGC
>JAVBYH010000021.1 GCA_030824175.1 Bacteroidota bacterium
ATTTCCACCCGAATGACAGTCCGCGCGATGCCACGAGGCTTCGGATGAGCGGATTCACATTCTGGTTCCTGATCTTTTCCTTCGTCTGCGCGCGGCTTGCCGCAAGCTTCAGCGAGAAGTTCGTGATCGGGAAGAAGATCTTCAGCTCGCGCAGGCCGTTGAGGACCGGTATGTCCGTGAAGATATCGAACGGCTCGACGAACAGATCGGGGTCGAACGTGTATGCGTAGCCGAACGAGCCGGCCCAGTTCCACGACTTGCTGAACTCGCGCTGCGGCGACCGGGAGAACGCCGTGCTATAGGTGAAGCCGAACTGCATCTTGTTGATGATGTCGCGCACGTACCAGGCGTCCACCGGGATGTTCACCTTGAAGGACGGCAGCGAATAGCTGTCCGTGATCGACGTCGTCTGCGCTTCGAAAATGAGCTGCTCATATTCATGCTGCGCTTTCTCCTCGCTGGCGCCTTCCCTGATGAACTTCGTGCGCTGCTGCTCGGCCGCCTTCTCCACGAGCACGTCGGAGGCAGGCAGATAGAGCGGCGAGGACAGGCCCTCGGTGTGCGAGTACGAGAACGGGAAGGACGTGCCCGCCCAGCTAGCCGGCAGGAATTTTTCGAGCGAGATGCTCGTCGTGATGTTCCAGTTCACCGACGAGACGCGGCTGCCGAACGCGGTCTCGAGCTGATGGAAGTACGGATCCTGCTTCGAGTACGCGAAGCTCACCGAGGCCAGGTCCGCAAGTTTCAGCGTGGCACTCACGGAGTACGCCCAGCCGGGCGTGTTGTCCACATCGGCGAGGCGAAGCTCGTTGATCCACACCTCTCCGGTGAGCAGCGGTTCCGTGCCGGGATTTTCCGGGTTCTCGACGCCCACGGAGATGAACGCGATCCTCGTAAGATCGGGATTGCCCATGACGCGGTATTCGGAACTATCGGGCCCATTCGGCACCGGTATGGGTTCGGATGGCTTGTATTGGCCCGCCGAGTCGCGGCCCTGTTTCAGCTTCGTCACGTCGCTGAAGAAAATGTCGACATTGTTTTCCGGACGCCAGATGCGGGACTGTGCGTCGATGTATGCCGCCGTGCCCGCGGTGGGGACGGACATGATGCTGTCTCCCGGCATGATCGGTGCCTTGTACTCGTAGTAGTTCAAACTGTCGCGACCGAACCGGACGATGAGTTTCGCCGACGGTTTCTTCGGGTCGCGGCTGAATGTCGGATCGCCGTGCACGAACATCTTCAGTTCCTTATAGTTGAAGACGTCGAGCGATTTGTACGTGAAGCGCTTGATCGCATGCCGGCTGTCCCCGTCCTTCAGGTCGGTGACCTTGAACTGGAGGGCCTGCTCGTTGGCGATAACGTCCTGATCGGGCTGCGACTTGTCCTTCTCGCGCACGACGCCCGGGGGAATGATATAGTTCAAGTTGTCCTCGACGTTGATCGTCGAGACGACGAACGTGCTGTCGTTCTTCCTCAATTCCTCCCACTGGTTGCCCACGAGGTTGAAGTCGAAGAGCCTGAGCTCGACCTCGTCGTCGAAGCCCGTCATCCAGAGCCGGACATATTCGATGAGCGAGAAATCGGGGACGCCGATCTTGCTCGTGAAATCGATGAGCGGGATGCGGTACTGGTACCATCCGTTCAAGCCGCCGCCGACGCGCTGGGGATTCGTCGCGTTCGTGTCCAGGTTCAGCTGATATTCGAAGTAGCTGTTCGTGCGGTCGATCACGTTGTTCCGGTTCAGGTCTTCGGTGTCGGGGAACTTGCCGATCTCGCTTTCCTTGTTGTTGTCCGTGCCGTTCACGCGTTTGTAGTCGCGTGTGCCGGTCGAGAACGACCAGTTGTCGCCCGACGGGTCGCCGGCGAGCTCCGGAAACGCGGCGACGTTCGCCGCAACGAAGGCGGCTTTTTCGATCCGTTCCTTGTCGTCCGTCCATCCGTCGATGCCCGTATCCTCGTCCTCGGCCAGGATCCCGTTCTTGAACGATCCCTGATCTTCCGTATCCATGACGCGGTTCGGGATCACGTCTTCGCTGATGGCGCCGAGGTCGATGTAGATCTTCCGCGTCGAATCGACCTTCCCTTTTTGGACCTTCACCCAGAGTTCGATGAAGTTGATGTTCTCGCGCACAAGGTCGAGGGCGGAGGACGACAGGACCCGCTGCACGCCGGTCCAGTTCTTGCGCAGCGAATCGGGCGGCGCGCTGCTGCCGAATGTGTTCGACAGGGTCGGCGAATAATTGTACTGCCCGCGCTCGCTTGGCGTGTAATTCAGGTTCATCACCGTGAGGTACTGCTGGCCCGAGGCGACCTTCTTCTTGTCGCCGTAAATTTCGAAGACTGTCACGTCGCTCGGCAGCTGGTTGAACCAGTAGGATCGGCCCTTGTACCATGTTTTCGACTCGTCGTCCATCTGCTTGGGGGTGCCGTCGACCATCACATTCATGCTGCCCATGTATGCGGGCGCGCTGACGTCGTGCCAGAGGCCGTAGCCGACGCCCAGCGGGATCGTGCGCTTCGCGCCTTCGAAATCGTCGACGTACGCGATGCTCTTCCCGTTGTCGATCGGGATGGGACTCTTCTTCGTATTCGGATCGGGACTCATGTACGCCGCCTCGCCGAACACCGAGACGTCGGATTTCGCCTTCGTGTCGATGAACGGCAGCCAGTCGATGGCCTTCGTGAGGAATGCCAGGTCGGCCCCCGTCTTGCCGTCGATACCGTAGATGCTGTTGTTCATCGGCTCCTCGCCAAGGCGCACCTTGTCCGAGAGCGTCTGCTGGTCGAGGTTCATCATCGTGAAGCCGAGCTGTGTACGCTCGGAGATATTCAAATCGCCGCGCAGACCCAGCAGCGTCTTCGATGCGAGCTGGAACAGATCGTTCTGTTCGAATTTCACCTGGAGGTTCGCACCCGGAACGAGCGCTGCCTGATTCTTGATGATCACCTGCCCGATGATGTAATCGACTGTGTAGTCGACATTCGGCGTCAGGTTCTGTCCGTCGAGCATCACGATGACGCTGTTCTCGACGATGTTGAAGCCGAGGTTCACGGTGTTCGAACTGCCCGCCGTCGTCTTGCCCGAAATGATGAATCGATCCTTGGGCGTATTATTCTGCGCCGCGAACACCGTGGTGTCGTACACATCGTCGTACGTGTATTTTTCGACGTCCTCGGTGATCTTATATTTCGCAAACGATTCTCTGAGCCCCTCGCCGAACGGTTCGAGGCTCGGGAAGATGATCTCGCCCCGTTCGACGTCGATCGTCGTGCCCTCGGTGAAATCGAATTTTCCGTCGGGATTCGGATCGCCCGCCTCGGAATAATTATCGAGGCCGAAGAGTTCGAGAATGTTTGTGGCGCCGATCTTCGGCGTGGTCTCGCCCGTGTTCGGTTTGTAGAGAACGTCGAGCGAGAAACCGGCCTTCTGAATCTTCCGGCCGCCGAGGGGATAAAAGTTCTTCATCATCATCCTCCACGGGTCCTTGTATTGCGGCATGAGGCTCGTCGGCTTGATGAGTTTCAACACGAGCACGGATGCCGTATCGAGATTTGAGAGCGTGCCGTAGTAGAGGTCGTCGTTTGCACTCGCATTGGTATTCTCGATTTGATACGCGATGGCCACCGCCACGCCTTCGGTGGAACGGTTGAGCGTGATGTAGCCCGCGAACTCGTTGATCTTGTAATCCACATCCTTCACAAGTTTCACCCACGTACCGTCCTCAATCGACCCGGGAACGGAAGCGTCCACACTCCGCCTCGATTGCAGCGAAGAGATCAGATCCGCCGCCGGGTACGCCGGCAGGTCGAGGTACGCGATGCCCTTCCGCGTATTTGTCAGGTCGAGACTCTTGTTCGTGATCCAGACCTCGTAATCCTTGATCTGCGTCGCGTAATTCGCCTCGCGCTTGCGCACATAGTTTTCGTAGTATGGTATGTAGTCCGTGTGGATGAAGAAGTGGTCCTTCGAGTATTCGTATGCCTTCTTCTCGAACGGCACTTCGGAGCTTCCGCCGGTGACTGTCTTTTCCTGCACCTGCCCTTTTTTCTGCGACGCGACGGCGGTGAGCTTGAGCGGACCCAGCTGGAACACCGCCTTGATGCCGAACAGCGCCGAGCTGCTTGAAATGAAGCGCGAGTTCGTGGGCAGCGACACGTTGCCCGCCTCGACGCTCTGCACGATCTCGTCCTCGTAGCCGGTGTATTTGATCTTCAACTGGTTCTCGTACTCGAACTGGCGCTGCGTGTTCCAGTCGGCGAGGATGTTCAGCTTGTCGCCGATCGTGCCGCTCACGTTGATCTGCACTTCCTGTGCAAAGTCCGGCTCGTTGCGCGAATTGCCGAGGGCCGAGGTGGTCACCTGGTCGGTCGTCGTGTTACGGAACGCGGCCCGGATGTCCACGGCGCCCGAAATATGGAGGTTGATCCTCGGCGGCCCGAAGATGCTGAACACGGGATTCGCCGGTATGGGGATGTCGATGTTCGTGAACGACGTGAGCAGTTCACCCAAGTCGTCGCGCTTTTTGATCTCGGCGGATTTGAGGACGAGGTCTTCGAAATTTTTCGTATTGCCCGCCCTGAAGCGCTCGGCGATATACTCCTTGAGCGGCATCTTCACCGGGATCTTCGTGTCCTTCCCA